>CAMPIC010000170.1 GCA_946886185.1 uncultured bacterium | reverse complement strand
CGGCACTACGGCGCCAATCCGCTCGTGCTCGCCGACATGGACGCGCTCTCGACCTTCGCGACCGACGTCGATCACGGCGCGTACACCATCATGCGCCGCTACGTGGAAGGCGGGCATCTTCCCGATCGCGACTCGCCGCGCGTGGAGGAGTTCGTCAACTACTTCGACGGCGGGTATCCGGAGTTCCATCGCCCCGACTTCCGGATCGTGATGGACGGCGCTCCGTCTCCCTTCGGAGAAGGCTTCTACCTGGTGCGGGTCGGAGTGAAGGGGAGAGTGATCGACGAGTCGGAGCGCAAGCCGGCGAACCTGGTGTTCGTGGTCGATGTCTCGGGCTCGATGGCGGCGGAGAACCGGCTCGGTCTGGTGCGCCAGTCGCTGCGCGTCCTGCTCGATCAACTGCGGCGGGACGACCGCGTGGGAATCGTGGCCTACGGAGACAACGCCTACGTCGTGCTCGAGTCGACCACGCTGGAAGATCGCAGGATCATCGAAGACGCGATCGAGTCGCTGCAATCGAACGGCAGCACCAATGCAGAGGAAGGTCTGCTTCTCGGATACGCGATGGCGCGGCGTCACTTCGATCCCGAAGCGAACAACCGGATCCTGCTCTGCTCCGACGGCGTGGCCAATGTCGGCCGTACCGGTCCTGACTCGATCCTGGAGCGCGTCGCCTCGGAGGCGGACAAGGGGATCGATCTCACCACCATCGGCTTCGGCATGGGCAACTACAACGACGTGCTCATGGAGCGGCTCGCCGATCAAGGCGACGGCGTCTACTACTACGTGGATGATCTCGAGGAAGCGCGCCGCGTCTTCGTGGAGAACCTCTCCGGAACGCTCCAGACCATCGCGCGCGATGCCAAGATCCAGGTCGCGTTCGATCCGTCGGTGGTGCTCGCGTACCGGCTCCTCGGATTCGAGAACCGCGACGTCGCCGACAAAGACTTCCGCAACGACGCGGTCGACGCGGGGGAGATCGGCGCCGGCCACGAAGTGACCGCTCTGTACGAGGTGCGCTTCCAGAAGGGCGTGGAGATCGGCTCGAAGAAGCGCTTCGCCACCGCTCGTCTGCGCTATGCGGTGCCCGACGTGAAGATCCCGCGGCCTTCGGGAGTGTCGATGGGTCGGTCGCCGAACGACGGTGGGGAGTGGCGGAAGCCGGAGGCTCCGCTCGTGCAGGAAATCGAGCAGGCGCTGAATCTGGATGGGATCGCGCGGTCGATCGATCGGACCTCGGCGCGGTTCCGGCTGGCCGCGGTGGTCGCGGAGTATGCGGAGATCTTGCGGCAGAGCTACTGGGCGAAGGGGCAGACGATTGATCAGATCCTGCCGATGGCGCGGGCGGTTGCGCGGGAGCTGCAGGATGATCCGGACGTTACGGAGTTCTTGCGGCTGGTCGAGAAGGCGCAGTACTTGGAGGAGACGATGTCCCCGGAAGAGCGCAACGAGCGCGAGCGCTTCGCGGAAGGCCAGCCTCCGATGCCGCCGTACTTTCCTCCGGTGATTCGGTAGCGCGGGCTGCCGACCGTGAAGGACAAAGCACGGTCGTGAAGGCGTGTGGGCGGTGAAGGAGAGAGCGCCGCTTCACGAGGCGAGTGAGCGGGGAAGGAGAGAGCCCCGCTCACTTCGTCTGACGCGACAATCGAAGCGCGAGCGCGATGAACCACACGTGCCATCAGTAGAAAGAAACGCGCTCGATCACGCCGACCCACGGCGTTTCCAGCCCGGCCTCGATTCGGGGGGCATCCTTGGCCGCCCACACCGCGAAGACCAGCATGACGACGATCGTAGCGATGGAGTAGAGGCGGAAGCGCGCGCCCAGCGCCTTCGCGGCGGATCCGATCGCGGTGAGGACCAAGAGTGCGCAGATTGCGCCGGAAAGGAGGTGCGGCTTCCAGCGTACGCGGGGACTGGCACCGCGGGCGTCAATGTTGTTCAGGCTGGCAAGAACCCTTTCGGCATTCGTCCTTTGCACGTGCACGATGACGAGATAGACCGGTTCCAATCGATACGAACTGCACGCAAATCTGGTCTAGCGAATCGCTGGGGCCCTGAGTTCGTGGCTAGCGTTCAGGCTCAGCGGCCGGCGGTATGCGACCGGTCGCACTTATTGTTGGATCGCCTACGGTTCGTGCCATGCGCGTCGCTAGGATCCGGACCGCTGCGACAGCTTGGCAAACGTTGGCAATGTCTTCCGGGTCGAGAACCAACGGACGCACCGGATGCATGACACGATTGCGAAGGTCAGGAATGCGACCTGTTTGATCCTCGAATTGATTTCGAGAGGCGAATCCGAGGAGGGCCAACAGGGCTTTGCTTCGCGCCGTCACCTGAAGAAGCTGCGATAGCGTGGTCGCCGCTACCGGCCCTACGTCGACGCCGCGGCGTTTCGAAAGCTCCCAGTAGCCCAGAATGGTGACCTGATGATTTTCATTAAGACCATGGATCCACGCCCATGCGTCGGGAATCGTCGTTTCGACGAGTGCAGCAAGCTCGGCCTCTACGTGAGCCATCAGGGAGTACAAGGCGCTTCTCATCATGTGCCGGTTGAGATCCGAGATTGTCAGGAGCCCGAGGACAGACTCTGCGTTGTCAAACGGGGTCGACTCGTTGTCCTCGACCAGAATGACAGCGCGCCGACGCGTCATCCGCTCCAGGAGAGCATCGATCGTTACTGACGACCTGATTTGAAGCCACCACCCATCTTCGTGCAGCATGAGGTCCTTCGCGGGCAAGGGTTCCGCCCGCTCTGCGAGGGCTCGCAGGTGGTGCGTTTTAACGAGCCCGACGACGCGGCCCGTCGAGTCCTTGACCGGCGCCTGGTCGAATCCCCTTTCCTCCAGGAGGGCGAGCGTCGTCGGATCGACTGGGCCGAGGGTGACGCTGACCGCGGTCCTGAGAGGCGTGCACATGCGGCGCAGCTCGTCTGGGATCAGGCTTCCAGGTTGATTCATGAGCACACTCCGAACGGGTGCAGGAATAGTCGAGCCCAACACTCCGGTGAAGCTGAGAGAGCCTTGGCACCGCGTCGGCCAACTCCGCCTCCCGATTTACTCGTCTGTCCTCTGGCCCGCCGTGCAACAAGAGCGATCGACGGCCTCACTGGCATTTCCAGCGGACCGGTCACTCCGCGGGCCATCGAACCCAACCGGGCGGATCGGCGTCACTCTGTCGTGAGGCAGGATGCTCACTCCAGTACACATAGGGTTGCTCGGCGGTCACTACGTCAATTACTGGGTAGCACGTGCAAAGACGATAGTGCTTTGCACCGTGGTAAAAGAACGCCAGCTCATCACGCAGTTCCTCGAGAAGCGGTGATGGGTCTACCGTCAGACATGGAAACGTGTCGTCGTTGCTGTCTGAGATCCGAGGCCCAACTCCACACGTGCTGCCCTGCGTAGGGTGCACATACTCTTCGTGGACTCGCACCGCGGCCACTCTTTCAAAGAGGAGAATCAGATCTCGTTGTGTCGTTTTTTGGGTACCGCCATCGATGAGCCGCACGGCCAACGTGGGGTGCTCATACCACAGCTCAGCGGTCAGAAAGGCATCGTCGATGCCATCGATTGGTACCCAGCGTTCTAGTTTCTCGTCAACTTCGTCGCTCATTGGAGTTGCCCTGAATTGATGGACACCTCGAAATGGTGGGAACGTTCACTCGCGGAGAGCGCGGCTGGACCGGCGAGTACAACGGTTTGTGAGCCGTGGGTCGGCACGGCTCGATGTCTACTCCGGACCACCGAGGAGTCTGGCTCCGTGGAAGACCGTGACAATCTCCGCAGCCTTCGGTGACAAACGGTAGACGATACGATAGTTCCGCCAAAGCACCTCGCGAAGCGTTGGTTCTCCAAACTCGGGGACAACTCGTCCCGACTCAGGAAAGCTTCGAAGACGCTCAACTGCATCGACGATGCTTTCGGCCACGAGAGAGCCGAAGTGGGGCGAATCCCGACTGATGTACTCGCGAATCGACTCGACGTCCTCGATCGCCTGGGCAGACCAAACGATCTCAATCGCCAACGATGCGCCTCTTAGCTTCATCGTGGGGAATGCTCTGGCCACCATCGAGCTCTTTGAGTCCCTTCTGTACCTTCGCTATGAAGCAGAGTCGTTCGATCGCGTCTTCGACAGTGGCGTCATCCGGGAGCTGCTGAACCGCCTCAACGATTCGTTGCTTGTCAGTCATGTGATCCAACCTCCAAATTTATTCGAAAGAGAACATCGTTCCACCGGATACCCTCGGCTTGACCTGTCTCGATTTCGTCGATCCGCCAATCAAGCTCCTCCCGCTGGCGTTCGATAGGGTTATTGCCAGGATCCTTCGACAGGCTCTCCCCAAGTTCCTCGATGACACGGACCCATTGGTCGGGAGTCAGAGCGTCAATGTTGATGGCGGGTCGCTCATACGGCCATTATCCCTCCGCCTTCGATGCTCCTCAAGCAATCTAGCCTCTCAGTACTCGGGCCATTCCGTTCGATCCTCGCTGAGTCCCTCCTCCGCCAGAGCCTTTTCGGCGTCTGCATCCAACTTGGCGCTTTC
Source organism: uncultured bacterium (assembly GCA_946886185.1). The sequence continues at coordinate 1,970 of CAMPIC010000170.1, read as the reverse complement.
TTCGCCCAACCTGTGGAGTCCGCTAGAGACGCCATACCAGTGTGAGACCGACATGTCCGAGGGAATGTCCAGACCATGGTCCCCTCGACCGGTTTCTGAGTCGAGATGAGCGCCGTGGTCTGGGGCGATCACCATCGCCCGCGGTCGGGTCGACCACGAAGCGGCGATAGCCCGCGCGAGAGTTTCCACGGTGTCGACGTGGCGTTCCATGGCTTGGACGCATTCGCGTGAGAAGGGCTCGGTGGCGTGTAACTGATCGTCGTACTCCTGGTGGTACACCACGATCAAGTCATGCTGGTCCGCAGCGAGGACCGTGAGCGCGCGTTCGGTCGCCTTCCGATCATCCGCTTCGGAAAAATAGTCCAACGGCCGGTTGCGGAAGATCAGGTCGATGCTGGAGTCGCTGACGGCGACGATTGCGACTCGTCGGCCGGATCGGACCAGCGCATCGAAGAGCGTGTCGCAGGTCAAAACGGGCCGCTCGTAGCGGCGGATCCCGTGGACTTCGGGCGGTGCGCCCGTGAATACCGAGGCGAAGCACACCGGGGTCTTGGGTGGGAACGCGGCGGAGACGGAGAACCTGTCAGGACAACACTCGGTGATTCTTTGGCAGTGTTCGGGGAACCGTTCCCACAGGTGATCTCCGAGTGCGTCCGGGCAGTAGATCAGACCTCGCTCGATGGGTGTGCCGTCGAAGCCGTGGATCGCGGGGACTAACGATTTCTCAGAGCTGATCGACGGCGCGGGTATTCCGAATAGCTCGCAGACGGTCGGCGTGACGGTTGCGATCGAACCTGCGTACTTCTGGTCCGCCATCATCGATGCCTTTCGATACCGGTTTCGATGCGTTCGTGTTTTCGCCAGGAGAGCGGTGCGACCCGGCGCACGAGCCCAGGCCGTTGAGCGATGCAGCTCGATGCGGATGTACTCTCGTCAGTGAGCGATTCAACACGCTGCGGATGCCCCTGCCACGTGAATTTCAATTGGTCGAGGCCACGTCCTCACGTGCAGCCCGTCCGCGGCTCGCCCAACGATACACTCCGCGTTCGCGGTCCATGTAGCCGCCCATGATGAACTCGCGGCGGATCGTGCAGAAATCGGAGTGGAAGCGCTCGATCATCTTGCTCAGCTCTCGCTCGTTGTAGCTCTCCTGATAGGGAATGCGGCGGAGGATTTCCTCGAAGACGATCTCCTTCTTGCGACGCTGCGCCGGAATCGCCCGGAGCGTCTCGCCCTCGAAGAATGCGTTGAGCACCCGCCGTCGCTCTTGCGGCACGTCGGGACCGGCTGCCAGCTCCTGGACGCGATCCTTCTTGAAGGTGGCCTGCAGCACCTCGCGCATCCGGGCGAGATCGAGCTCGAAGTAGGTGTAGGGTGGCTCGCGCCGCTCGCGCACCAGCCCGGCCTTCTTCAGGCTGCGCAGGTGGTGGGAGACGGTGGCCGGACTGAGGTGGAGCGAGGCCGCCAGCTCCTGCCCACACTGGCTCCGGTCGGCGAGCAGCCCGACGATCCGCAGCCGGGTGCCGTCGGCTAACGCCTTGAAAAACTCCACGATTTCGGGGAAGGACTCGGCCTGGGTCTCTGTCGCGCTCATGGGATACCTCCAGATCGACGTCGGTAAATTAGATATCGATCTAATCACTATCTGTCGAACTCATCAAGGCGTAAATGTCGCTCGCCGGGGCAGCCAGCCAGGCCGAGGAGCGCCGCTGGGCGGAGTCTGAAAGGTCGTCGCGCGCTCGCGTCGGTGGGAGGGTGAGCGGTGGTTTGGGAGGCGCAGGCGGTGCGCGCGATGCTTCCTATGGGTCGCGAGGATATTATGACTGCATGCACACCAGCCCGCTCGATGACGGAGAGACAGCGCGTACCCAAAGGACCTTAGAGGAGAGCGCTCGCCGAATGAGAAGGCTACGTCAGGTTCTCGGCGTCTCGATCACGTGCATGCTCCCGATAGCGTTCGCAGGTTCGAT
>CAMPIC010000169.1 GCA_946886185.1 uncultured bacterium | reverse complement strand
GGACTGGCCACGGCCTATCGTTGGGAAGGTCGCGCGGATCAGGCGCTCGGCGCGCTTTCGGAGATCGATCCCGGAAATGCGGCGCGGCAAGATCTCGCCGCCGCGATCCATTCCGATTGGATCCCGCGCGCCGATCTCCGCTACGACTTCGCGCAAGACTCCGACGACTTCGAAGCGCGCACGACCACGCTTTCGGCGGAGATTCCCTATCGGTACCGCGGCCACCTTCGTGGGGCACGCTATCGCAACGAATACTCGAGGCCCGGCGATCGTTCCGGAGACGAAATCTGGTTGATGGGCGGCTTCGACTATCGCGCTGCCGACATCTGGGCCACTTCCGCGCAGATCGAAGCTGCGATCGATCCGCTCGAGGGCGGCGACACACCCTGGGCGGCGAGCGGGGGAATCCGACTCCGTCCCTCTGATCGCGAGCGTGGCGATCTCGGATACCGGCGCATCTCGCACTTCAGCTACACGACCTTTCCGGATCGCATCGGAGCCGATTGGATCGGAGCCTCGCTCGAGCTTCGCCTGCTGCCCGCGCTACGCACGATCGGGCAAGGAGATTGGATGCGCTATGAGGACGAGAACGAGCGCAGGAGCGGCAAGGTGTTCGTGAGCTGGACCGCGCGCCCGCGCGCTCCGAAGCTTACGCTCGACGCGGGCGTTCATCGCATCGACCACACGAGAGATCCGGACAATGGCATCTGGACGCCGCGGGATTACCGAGCGCTCTTCGCGCGCGCGAGCAGCGAGATGGATCTGTGGGGAGGAGTGGTCGGGACGCTCGCGTTGGACGGAGGCTTCGCGTCCGACCGCATCGATCCGGATGCCACGCCGTACGGTTCCTATGCGCTCGGTCTGATCCGGCGATTCGATGTGGTACGACTGGAGCTGCGAGGTGGACGGTCCGACAGCAACGTGGAGTCGGGCCGCGGCTACCGCCGCACGTTCGCGATGCTGCTCGCCACCGCCGGATTCTGATCCCGGTGCCGATTCCTCTCCTCGTTCTCGGGGCCGCGTTCCTGCATGCGATCTGGAACGCGCTCCTCAAGCGGAGCGGCGACCGGCTGCTCTCGCTCGCATTCATCGCGGGGGCAGGGTCCGCGGCTTCGTGGATCCTCATTCCCTTCGCGCCTCGGCCCCATCCGGATTCGTTCGGATGGCTCGGGCTGAGCGTGCTCTTTCACATCGGCTATTACACCGCGCTGGTGCGCGCATACGACCGAGGAGATCTCAGCCTCGTCTATCCGGTGGCGCGCGGGAGCGGACCGCTTTGGGTGGCGCTCGTCTCGGGGCCGCTGGCCAACGAAAGGCTCACCGGGCAGGAGGGGTTCGGAGTGGCCGTGCTCTGCTCCGGGATCGTCTTGCTCGCGCTGCGGAGCGGAGGCCACGCCGCATCACGCAGCGCGCTCCTTTACGCCCTCGTGACCGGCCTCTTCATCGGCTGTTACACGCTCTCCGACGGACTGGGAGTGCGCGTGTCGGGTCACCCGATCGCCTACATTCTCTGGATGAACGGACTCGAGGGAATTCCGCTCTTCCTCTTCGCAATGCTGCGCCGCCGCCGGCGCGTCATCACATTCCTCCGCGAGGACCGAGGCCGGGCGATCGCGGGAGGCATCCTGGCCGCTCTCGCCTACGGTGTGGTGATCTGGACCTACAGCAAGGGGACGATCGCGCCGATCGCGGCTCTCCGAGAGACGAGCGTCGTGATTGCCGCATGGCTGGGCTCTCGTCATCTCGGGGAGCCGTTCGGCCGCAGTCGACTTCTCGCGGCCGCGATCGTGGCGACGGGAGTGCTTCTTCTGAGCTTCTGACTCGAGTGAGCTTCGTTCTACTCAGCTCGGTCGATACGGCCCTCTTCCGAGTCCGGCTCCAGCGGGGATGAATCGAACCGGCTTGGCGGGGGCGGAGGCATCCGCAGGGAAGGCGTACGCTCATTCTCCAACTGCTTGCGGGCGACCCTATATCTCCAGAGCAGATAGAGCCCAAGCGCGAGGAGGAAGAGCGGCCATACGTTCTCCAGCCAGTCGAGATCGATGTCGAACGTCACCGTCAACGTGAGGAGCAGTCCGATTACCACGAGCGCGATGCCGCCCAGGAGCGGGCTGTCGGTCGGCACCGGCGATTCCGCCTCTCCGACCGCGAACAAGTTGTACAGTTTCGCCTTTCGCACCGCGTCGATGATGTTGAACACCCAGAAAAACGCCAGGAAGAGGCCCAAGAATGGTTCCGCGCCGCGCACGTTGTTCGATCCGAGCAAGGAAATGATGGCGCCGACGACCATGATGTTGATGAACCCGGAAACGTAGTAGCCGACGTAGGCTTGGCCCAATCCCGGCAGCATCGAGAGAAATCCAGCCAGCGCGGGGGACTTGCGCAGGCGGGGACTGGCTGTGTGATTCATCGTACATCTCCTGAAAACGTCGTTTGAGTCGAGTCCGCACCGGCCGGTGCCGCGTTGTTTCGTCGAACATCGGGCAATACGGATTCAGTCTCCTGACCGTTGCCTGGATAAAGTCCGAACGGCTCCAGCACCAGCCGAATCTCCCGCAGGAGCGCGCCCAAATCCCGCTCACGCAGACTGGTTCCCACTCGGAGCGTCCATTCGGAAACCTCGACCGCGCTCTCTTCGAAACGCTCCCACCGGTCGCGACCGGCGAGGAATGTCGCGCGCAACGGCTGCAGGATCTCGGGTCCTTCCTGGAGCGGATCGAAGTTCGACAATCCGGTCGCCTGGGAGGCCGCTTGCACGCGTTCGGTGACTTCGTCGACGGTGGGCACCGATTGCCCGAAGAGCAGCATGACCGCGACCGCGCAGGCGAGCGCCGCTTCCCACATCGCCTCCGGTCTCCGCCACAGCGCGCGCACCACGTCGAGGAACGCCGGCCTTCGTCCGGAAGTCCGCGCCAGCACCGCGTCGGTGAATGCGCCGCTCGGGCGCATCGTCGGAAGCGAGGCGTAGTAGACGGGCAGCGCCTCCAGCATGTCGCGCATCCTTTGGCAGGAGGCGCACTCGCGAAGATGGTCCGCCACGAGTAGCCCGACTTCGCTCGTGAGATCCTCTTCCAACGCCTCGGCCATGCGGAGCTCGATCCAGCGGCAATCGCGCCCCGCCGTGCGGCGGAGGATGGCGCGCATGGGCAGGTTGTTCTCTTCCGATGGAGACCGGAGGAATGCGCTGGAAGGATCGACATCCATCTCCGCGGCGGCCGCGCTGCACGCGCGGCATTCCGCTTCGTGCTCCACGAGAGCTCCGAAGAGCGGTTCCGGAGACCGACCGCGAAGGTAGTCGTGCAGATGGCGGAGGAACTCACGGCACTGCATGGTTCCCCCCTTTCGAAGAGAGTGGATTGTCCAGGGAGCCCTTTTCCAACTTCAGAATGATGCGACCCAGCTCCGCCCGCGCACGCGACACTCGGGATTTCATGGTCCCGATCGGCACGCCGGCCATTTCCGCCATCTCCTCGTGCGACATGCCCTGGAAGTCCTTCAAGACGATCGCCTCGCGGCTGATCTCTCCGAGTCGATCGAGCGCGAGCATGAGCGTTTCCCGACGTTGGCGGCGCGCCAATGACTCGTCGGTGCCCTCGACTTGCGCCGCGAGGTCATAAAACTCATCCACCGGCTTGCTCACGACGTTGCGGTCCTTGCGCTGCCTGCGGTAGTGGTCGATGCAGAGGTTGCGCGCGAGGCTGTTGAACCAGCTTTTGAACGGACGCCCATCCTGGAAGTGGTCCAGGCTCTCGTAGAGACGGATGAATATCTCCTGGGCAAGATCTTCGGCCCGGGTGAAGTCGCTCGTGAACTGGTAGGCGATGTTGAGCATGCGCGTTTGATGACGCCGCACGAGCGTCTCCCACGCGTGAACGTCCCTCTGGCGGCAGAGGAGGACCAGCTCTTCGTCGGTCTTCATCGTCGGCTTTCCGGTTTGCGGATCCGAAGTTCCGGCTGCTTCCGCAGACTCCGCCGGGAGCTTCTGCCCGAATCGGATCCGCACACGGACGGACCTACGAAAGGGGGCCGGAGAGGGTTCGCCGGAAACTTCCTCGGCACTCGACCCAGGTGCAGCAGAGGCGGCGCGATCCGAGTAACCCGTACGCATGACTAAGTATGTCGGCGCTGACCCCACCGTTGAGTCGCATCGGGATCATGCCCGTCTCGCGCATCGGGATCACACTGTCTCGGGCGCCGGGCTCGTCAGTTCCAGTCGGTGTGGAACGTCCCCTCCCGGTCCACCCGCTGATAGGTATGGGCTCCGAACAGGTCGCGTTGCGCCTGGATCAGGTTCGCCGGCCCGCGGTCGCGGCGCAGCGTGTCGAAATAGGCGAGCGAAGCCGAAATCGCCGGTGTAGGCAGCCCCAGCGCCGCGCCGCTTTCCACGACCCGCCTCCACGCCTCCTCGCGGGAGGCCAGCTCAGCCGCGAAATGGCTGTCCAACAAGAGGTTGTCTAACTTGGGGTCTCGGCGGTAGCCGGCGCGGATCTGATCCAGGAACGCGGCGCGGATGATGCACCCGCCCTTCCAGATGCGCGCCAGCTCGTCCAGGCGGATGCCGTAGCCCATCTCCTCGCTGGCGGTGCGGAGGAGGTCGAACCCCTGGGCGTAGGAACAAATCTTCGAGGCGAAGAGCGCGCCTCGGACGTCCTCCACCGCTTGGCCGAGATCGCCACGGAAGGACTTGCCGCGATCCGGATACATGCCGCTCAGCCGCTGCCGCAGAGGTTTCATCGAGGAAAGGACCCGCGCGTCCACCGCCGCGGTGATGGTCGGAATCGCCACTCCGAGCTCCAGGGCGGTGATGGTGGTCAACTTGCCCGTGCCCTTCTGCCCGGCGGCATCGACGATCTGATCGAGCAGTATCCCCTCGCCGCCGCGGTCGTCCGGAAAGCTCACGATTCTCGCTGTGATCTCGATGAGGAAGGACTGGAGATCGCCCCGATTCCACTCATCGAAGATGGTGGAAATCTGCCCGGGGTCCAGTCCGATGCCGTGACGGAGCAGATCGTACGCCTCGGCAATGAGCTGCATGTCGCCGTACTCGATGCCGTTGTGCACCATCTTGACGAAGTGGCCGGCAGAGCCTTTTCCGCAGTACGTGACGCACGGACCGGTGTCGACCTGCGCCGCGATCTTCTCGAGGATGGGACGAAGCCGCTCATACATTCGCGGATCCCCGCCCGGCATGAGGCTTGGACCATTCAAGGCTCCTTCTTCGCCGCCGCTCACACCCATTCCGACGAAATGAACGCCGCTCTTTCCGAGCCGGGCGATCCGCCGATCGGTGTCTGGATAATGGGAGTTCCCGCCGTCGATCAGGATGTCTCCCTCCTCGAGGAGCGGTTCCAGTTGCTCGATCACCGAGTCGACGGGCGATCCCGCCTTGATCATCATGAGGATGCGGCGCGGGCGCTCTGTCCGTTCCACCAGGGCGGCCAGCGTCTCCGCCCCCTGGAACTCATGCCCGGCGCCGAACTTCGCGAGGAAGCTCTCGCGCATCTCCGGCTCGTAGTTGTAGACCGCGACCGAAAAGCCGTTGCGCTCGATGTTGCGAGCGAGGTTGGAACCCATCACTCCGAGACCGATGATCCCGATATCGCTCTGCATCCGCTCCTCCTTGTGCCGCGGGGGTCATCGTAGCGCGGATCGCGATGATGTGCCGGGGAAGAAGCCAGGTGCAGGACAACGGTGTCTTGAATTGCAGGAAGAAGTCTCGAGGCGACTCCCCCGGACCTCCATCGTGACCGAGAAGCCGCGCGCCTGGCAAGCACCTCACCAGCGCAGCATTTACACACCCTCCAACGGTGGTTACTGGCCGTGGTTCTCGCCGAGATGCCCCGCCCCTGGCAAGCGCCCCACGGCCGAGAAGCAGTGCGCCCGACAATCGCTTCACCGCCGGGACAACAGCTCCCGCAGGGCCGGCTCCAGCTCGGGATGCGCGAAGCGGAACCCGGAAGCGAGGGTCGCCGCCGGCTCGACGCGCTGCGATCCGAGAACGAGCTCGGCCATCTCTCCCATCGCGGTCCGCAGCACGAAGGTCGGTGCCGTCAGAAACGAGGGCCTTCCGAGGACGCGCGCCAGGATCCGGGTGAACTCCCGATTCCGGACGATGCCCGGGGCGACCGCATTGAGCGGCCCATGCAGATCGGACTGCGTCGCGGCGTGCAGGTACAGCCGGGTCACGTCGTCGCGGTGAACCCACGGCATCCATTGCCGGCCGTCGCCGAAAGTGGTTCCCAAACCGAGTCGAAAGACCGGTTTGAGCCGGGCGAGCATTCCGCCGTCATCCCCCATCACCAGCCCGGTCCGAACGCAGACCGTCCGCACTCCGAACGACTCGGCCCGCGACGCCTCGCGCTCCCAGTGAGCGCCGACCTCCGCGAGGAACCCCGATCCCGAAGGGCTCGCCTCGGTGAGGCGTTCCTCGCCGCGATCTCCGTAGTATCCGACCGCGGAGGCTGAGACCAACGCGCGCGGAGCGCGCTCGAGCGCGGCCATCGCCTCCACCAG
>CAMPIC010000168.1 GCA_946886185.1 uncultured bacterium | reverse complement strand
ATCCGTCGCCTCGCCCTGCGCTGGGGCCGGTGCTTCGTGCTCGGTCTCTGCCTGTCGGCTGCCCGCATCGGAACCAGCGCCGGCGCGACCGCTTCTCCCGATGCGCCGTTCCATCCACCCTCGCTCTCCGGAGTGGAGGAGGTGAGGTTGGAGGCTGGAAGCGCCGTCGACGCGATGGGGCTGCTGTTCGACTCGGGGACGCCGCTCACCAGTCCCTATTCGATCTGCGGGGGCTGCTACGCGTGGAGCAGCACGTACTATCAATCCGCGAGCAGTTTCGATCTTACCGCGCGCAAGTTCACCGTTCCGGCGGGTTCGTTCGTCTCCGCAATCCGGATCTGGTTCGCATATGGCGACGACGGACCGCATCCCAACAGCGCCAATCTCGGAGGCGCGCCGGGAGATTTTTCCGAGATCTCGTTCGATTTGTACGCCGCTGACGGGTCGGGAGGAAGTCCCGGGACTTTGCTCACGAACCTCACGGGGTCGTGGTCCTTGCTCGATGCGCCGACGAACTACCGCGAGCTGGTTCTCGATCAACCGTACGTGTTCAGCGGGACCGACTACTACGCGTCCCTCCGTGCGGAGACGGCGTTGGGTGACTATCAGGCGACGCTCTTGTGGGCGATGTGCGCTCCGAGCGACCCGCATGTCGATTACGCGAGCTATGATAACGTCAATGGCGACACCGGCGGGTGGGTCGACTATCCATCGCAGCCTCCTTGTCCCTCCGATCAGAATTTCGGGCTGCAGATCGTGGGCGCGATGGCTGCGGACGAAATCGAGATCGTGGCCGAAGACGGGTGCATCACTCCCTCCGATCCGTGCAAGACGCTCACTTTCGATCTCAACCGCGTCGATGCGACGCCGATGCGCGGGTTCAGCGTGACGTTCCAGCTTTCCGGACTCGATTTGTGCGCCGGAATCGGAAGCATCCAGGAAGGGCCGTATCTCGAGGACCATTGCGGAGGCGGCTGCACCACCATGCAGGTGATCGACCACGGAGCGGGTGTCTACACGGTGGATGCCGCGATCCTGGGCGCGAATTGCGGCCCCACGGGCAGCGGCACGTTGTTCACGGTCGATGTAGAAAGCAGCGGGACCGATGGCACGGGAACGGTCACCGTGACGAGCGTGCTGGCCCGGGATTGTTTCAACGCCCCGATTCCGGCCGCGCCTGGACCGGGCGCCACGCTCACCATCGACTCGTTCGGGCCGGCGGCGGTGAACGACCTGGCGGTCGCGCCGCTTCTGAGCGGGAACGACTCGGACGGCACCACGGGTGCGACGCTGAGCTTTTCGGTCCCCGTCGATGGCGACGTGGTGGAGGTGTATCGCGCTCCGTTCGGGAACCATCCCGGCACACCCAACGCCTATCCCGAATATGACGACATCGCCGGAGCCGCTCCTCCGTCTTCTCCAACCTATCCTCCTGCCGCTCCGTGGAGCCTCATCTCGGTCGACGCGAGCGGAGAGATCGATGATCCGGGTGTTCGCGGTTACTGGTACTACGCGGTCTTCACGAAGGACGAGTGCGGGAACGTCTCGGCAGTCTCGAACGTTGCGGGAGGCGTGCTCGACTATCACCTGGGCGACGTCTCCGACGGCGGAACGCCGGGCACCGGAGACAACTCCGTCGGGACTCCGGACATCAGCCTGCTCGGGGCGCACTACGGAATCACGCTCGTACCGGGTGATCCGTTCAACTATCTGGATGTCGGACCGACCGACGACGGCAGCGTGCTCGGGTTGCCCACCACGGACAACCGTGTCGACTTCGACGACTTGATCTTGTTCGCGATCAACTTCGGGCAGGTGTCGGCCGCGCCTCCGCAAGGGTGGTCACAAGCTTCCTCGGGCTCGTCGCTCTCTGCACTCAACGACGGTCGAGCGGTCGACCTCGCCCACTCTGCTGACAACGCCGGTCACGTGGAGGGCACACGGCTGGCGCAGCCGCGTATCGAGCTCGAATCGAGTTGGTCGAACGGCCAAACCGTCGCGACGCTGCGTCTGGCGGGGAACGCAAGCCAGGTCCAAGGAATGCATGTTCGGATCGGCGGAGAGGCGGACGTTCACCTGATTTCCGATTCGGTGGGCGAGTTCCTCGAAATGCAGACCGCCCCCAGTTTCGTGAAGACGTATGAACGCGACGGAGAGGTGATCTTCGACGCGGCGCTTCTGGGAGGCGGTCAGGAGATCGAAGGAAACGGCGTGCTCGCTCGGCTCGTCGTCGATTCGGCGACGCCGGTGCGGTTGGAGCAAGTGAGTCTGCGTGACGTCTTCAATCGTGAGGTCGGTCCCGAAAGAGCGCACGTCGATCTCGCGGGGCATGGATCGTTCGTAGGAGATGGATCATCGATGGAGGGTGAATCGTCGGCAGCGTTTGGCGGGGATCAATCCCGGAGCGGGAGTGCAAGCGGCTCCGCCAACGGAACCTCTCCCGCGCCTGCGAACCAAGCTACCATACAGGCCATGAACGAGACGGGGACCGCCGCGATCTTGCCGAATCCGTTCCTCGCAGGCACGCGCCTCGTCTATCGCCCGCCGCACGCGACGCGCCTGGCCGCCGCGATCTGCGATGGGAGTGGACAGAAGATATTCGGCTGGCCGTCTCTTCAACTCGCCGCGGGCAGCCACGAATTGCAATGGGACGGTCGAAGCTTCAGCGGATCGAAAGTGCCGGCGGGAGTGTATCTCCTCCGGCTCGAGAGCCGCGACGGAGCCATCGTTCGCAAACTGTTTCGGGTTCGTTCCTAGCAGACGGACCCTGCCCCGGGAATTCGGTGAAGGGACACGAACGGCGCCGAACCGCCCGGGGCGAATCTTCGCATCGCGCATGCGCTGCTAAGGAGGAATGTCCGTGACTCAGAACGAGACGAGATGCACCGAGTCCGCTCTGCGTGTCGTGCTCAGCAGCGTGACCGCGCTGTTGCTGCTCGCTCCGTGTCCCGTATACGCAGGGGATCCGGCGCCTTTCCAGGTTCTGATCGACCCACCGCTCATCGACGACGCGATCGTCGGCCAGGAGGTGGAGATCCACTTCACCGTCGACTCCACGGCGATGCAGTTCAACGGATACGAAGTCACGATCCAATACGATCCGGAGATTCTGGATTTCGAAGGGGTCGAGCAGGGAGATCTCATGACGGACGCCTGCTCCCAGACGTTCCGGATTCTCTCGGAGAGCGATTCTACGGTCTCATACACGCATGTGTTGTTGTGCTCCGGCGTTTCTGTGGACGGCCCCGGCGTCCTCTCGACGTTCCAATTCCGCGCGCTCGCTGTCGGAGAAAGTCCGATCGTGATCACCTCCAATCCGGACCGCACGTTCGTGGACGCGGGAATCTGGATCAGCCCGTCGCATCCCACATTTCCTCGCCAGGTCAGCTTCCAACATGGACTCGTCATCGTGGTCGATCCAACCTCGGATGTGACGGTTCCGAGCGCGACTTCCGTGGGACTTCGTCTGGAGGTCTTACCGAATCCAGTCGTCGACACGGCGGAGCTGCGCGTCGTCTCTCCCCGAACCGGATGGCTCGATGCCGAAGTCGTGGATGTGGCCGGGCGGCGAATCTGGTCGCAGCGCGCGTGGTCAGAAAGCAACGAGCAGCTCACCTTGGAATGGGCGAGCCCGCGCGGTCATTCCGCGGGCATCTACTTCATCCGCGTTCGACTGGACGAATGGACCGTCGTCGAGAGAGTCGTGACCCTCCGCTAGCCCGCCTCGACTCAACCGCAGGACCAGCTGTCCTTCTGCCTTCGCGGTGCGCCGGCCAAGGTGTTGTCTCACCCGGGGCGGCCGCTGCCTGCCTTGGCACCCAAGTTTCCTTCAGTCTGTTCGCGGGGGCGGTGCCCGTCCCGCGCTCCAGCACGCCAACCCATTGGCGTATGAATGGATCAGACGTACATCGGCATCGGTTCCGCGATGATCGTACGCGGCTCTTACGCCGGTCGTTTGTAAGCTCTACCACGCTCGTGCACGAAACGAGAACGAGAGTCCCGCTTTGTTCGGCGCGGATCGCGTTCCTCGGCCTTTTGCGAACGGCTACGTGCAATGAACGGCGAGTGGGCGAACGACGAGCTGTCGCGCATGACGAGCTGTCAGGAACGACAAGCTGGTCACGAACGACTCGGCATGCGTACGGGTTCGACGCGGCGCAGAAGCGGAGGGCTCGACAATGCATCAACGGAATCCATCACCCATCAAAATCCGCGCGAGGAACGAACGGCGCCGTTGGGTCGCCACCATCCTGGCCAGCGCAGTGGCCATTGCACTTTCAGGATGTGCCAGCTATTGGGAATCGAATCGCGGCTCTTGGAGAAGCGGAGACACCGACGCCTCGGAGCCTCGCACGCTGCGCTCGACGGAGGATGCGCACATTCAACCGCCATCCACCTTCGTCACCGCGTCGAACAATCCCGACTCGGAGTTCGGCCGCAACATGGGAGTGCGCGAGTTTCAGTCCGATTGGACCTACGGCGAAGCGCCGGCGGTGCCCGGCGGGTTCCAGACGCATCAGAGAGTCCAGAGACTCTCGTTCGCGGTCGGATCCGCCGCTCTGGATCGCGAAGCGCATGGCGCGCTGATGCAGGTGCGCGATCAACTCAAAGCGAACACGCGCTGGCATCTTCTCGTCGTGGGCATGGCGGACAAGGAACAGGAATCGGGCATGAACGCGGATCGCCTCAGCGAGAAGCGCGCTCAGACCGTGAAGAACTGGCTCCTGCAGCAAGGAATCGACGCCGATCGGATTTCCACCACCGCTTTCGGCTCACGCTACGCCACGGGTGATCAGTTCCAGCCGATGACGATGCGCAGCGACCGGCGCGTCGAGGTGTGGGCGTTCATGTAGCTCGTCCTACCCACCGCACTCCCGCTCCGGTAGCGGACTGGAGACGATCGCTGAGCTGGCCGGTGTGGTGCTGGAGGTGGCGCAGGTTGTACAGGTGGAGCTCGAAGCGCCGGAACGGGAGCCATTCGAAGCCTGACTCGGCTCCCAAGTCCTCGCCCGGCAATGCCTGCATCAGCACTCGTTCCACGAAAGATGCGTACTCCAGCATCGCTGCCTTCGAGTAAGGCGTTCCCAGCTCGAGCTCGGTGTGCGGCGGGTAGGGGAGACGACCCATGTACTGAAGATTCATGCGACCCTTATCCCATGGCGCGAACGCTTCTTCCGACCGACTTGCATACAAGTGGGTGTAGAAGAGCACGTGATAGGAGAGGTTCCAGGATCGATTCCGATAGGCTTCGTCGACCCAGACTGAGTCCGGGCATGCTTCGATCGCGTTTCGATGCATTTGCAGGGAAGCGCGGTACTGCGACAACAATGAGTTCATGAGATCCACTTCGATTCCCCCCTCGACGAAGGTCCGATTCTACGAAAACTGAAGGGTGAGCGTGCTGTCCGATCACTGTGAAGCCAGCATCATTTAGGGGCAAATCCACCCACCCGCGGTGCACCCACACCCGAGGCCGCATACTTATCCGGCCGCATCCCGCATCCGGCCGCATAGCCGGCCGCATCCCGACCAGGACGCGTACCCATCCGGCCGCATACCCATCCGGCCGCATACCCATCCGGCGCATATCCATCCGGCCGCATTCCCCCCATCCGGCCGCAACCCATCCGGCCCCAGATTAGCGCCATCGAGCCTCAAACCACATTATCCGGCCGCCAACCCCACACTTCCGGAACGTTCTCCAGCCTCGCAAGCTCCGCTTGGGAACCATGCAAAGTACGCCGATACACGACCGGTAGCTTCCATCCCTTGGAGGATCGGTCCATGGCTGACGGCGCCATCGAAGTCAAACTCTCCCTCAAAGGACGGCCCATCCGGGAGTTCGTGTTCTCGGAGCCGCGCGTCATGATCGGGCGGGACCCCCAGTCCCACATCGTGTTGGACAACCCCGGCATCTCGCGGTGTCATGCCGAGTTGGTACGCGAGGAAGACGGGTTCTACATCAACGATCAGGAAAGCGCCAACGGAACCTTCTTGAACGACGTTCCGGTGACCCGCTCGCACCTGAAGGACGGCGATCGAATCCGGATCGGCAAATTTCTCCTGGTGCTCAGGATCGGAGCGGAGCGTCGCGTGGCCTCCCCCGATGGTCAGCAGACGGCGTTTCCGGAGAGCACCATGGTGCTCGAGCCCGCGCAGGTGGATCGCCTCATGAAACAGACGAAGCAAGCCGAGCAGGAGGCGGCATTGCGCCGGCCGTCCCCGGAAACGGAACGTCCCACTCCAGCGCCTGAGCCTGCACTGCGTTCGGCGACCACTGAGCTTGCACGGCGTTCGGCGACGTCTGAGCCTGCACGGCGTTCGGCGACGACTGAGCTCGCACCGCGTCCAGGGACGACGGAGCCCGCACGGAATTCGGCAACGCCGGAGCCGGTGTCGATCGGCAACGTCTTGCGCGCGCCCGAGACGATTGTGGTCAAATCGCCGGCGCCGCCTCTCTCGATTCAGCGGACCTCATCCAATCCCGAGGCAGGATCGCGATCGGCAGCGGTGGCAGCGCAG
>CAMPIC010000167.1 GCA_946886185.1 uncultured bacterium | reverse complement strand
CGAGCGGACCGAGGTCACCAACCGCCAATTCCGCGCGTTCCTGTACGAGGCTCGATCGCTCGGAACGGTGGTGCTCGCGGCGGAAGGAGTCGACGCGGTGAGCGGGCAGCGGCTCATCAGCTTCAACGCGAGCAAGATTCGTTATGACGACGCTTCCGATGCCTTCGTCATCACCGGAGGCTTCGAGGAGCATCCGGTGGTCGGTGTGAGCTGGCACGGGGCTCGCGCGTATGCTCAGCACCATGGCCTCCGTCTCCCGACGGAAGCGGAGTGGGAGAAGGCGGCGCGCGGAACCTCGACGGAGCATGGCACGTTCGGGTCGAGCGGAGTGGGATACGGAACGATGTATCCCTGGGGAACCGCTGCGCCCAGCACGACTCTCGCGAACTACGGAGACAACCTCGGTCGCACCTCGGTCGTGACGAGCCATGCCGCGGGGGCGAGCACCTATTGGGGAGGCGCGATCCACCACCTGAGCGGCAACGTCTGGGAGTGGTGCGAGGACTGGTACGGGCCCTACTCGAACCCGCATCAACCGCCCTCCACCGGCACGAACAAGGTGCTGCGGGGAGGGAGCTACGATCTCGGGGCGGAGGCGATGCGAGTGGGCGCGCGCTCATCGATCGCGCCCACCGCGTGGAGCACCAACAGCGGCTTCCGCTGCGTCCGCTGAGTCTCCTACAAGAACCGGTAGGTAAGGCCGATCGCCAGAGTCTGCTTGAACTGTCCAGCCAGACGCGTAGCGGTGCGGATGTCCGCGGGATTGGTCAGCATCCCCTCTTCATCGAATTTGGGCACCACGCTGTTGTCGTATTTGTCATAGAGCCAGCGTAGATAGAGACTGACCGAGATGATCTTCGTGATCTGGGTGGAGAAGATGTTCTCCAGATCCACATCGGGCGCCGTGTTGAAGTCGACCACGTCCGGGTCGATTCCGGCGGCGATCCACTCCGCCTCTGCCACCGCATCGAAATCGTCCTGGGCAGAGTAAAACAGCGGCTGGAACACGCGCAGCTTGGAGGTCCAGGTGACCCGATCTTCCAGCACCTTGGTCTTGTAATCGGTCACCCACTCGATTCCGCCGTCATTGGTCGTTTCCGTCGTGGTGGACTTGTCGGTCGCCGGAGGATCGGGCGTGGAGGTCGGAGCCACCAGGAATTGCTTGCGGATGTGTTGGCGGAAGGAAAAACCGAGTCGCGAGAGGAGCTGGCGGTCTTCTTCATCCAAGAACTTCCTGGCGATTCCCGCGGTCTCCTGCAGCTTGATCGGGTTGAACGAGAGGTTGCGTCCATTGGGATCGGAGGCGTCCTGGAACTGGCTTTCCAGGCGCGCGGACAGGAAAGGATCGACGAAACCGCCGAGGGTGAAGCGGCCGATCGATTCGAGATCGATGAGGTCGGTCGATTTCTCCGGACGGTCCCAGCTGCGGCTTCCATTCTGGTCTTGTCTCTGCTGGTGAGTTTGTCCGTATGCGAGCTTCAAGGTGGAGGTCCAGTTGAGCTTTGGGTCGACCTGATTCTCGAGGGTCCCGTTGACGATGGCTGTCCAGACGATCGAACCTTTGTCGCCTCCGCTCCAGTTGTCGCTGTAGCTGCTCTGGGTGAGATTGACTCCCCCTTCGAGAACGGGATACCACTGCCCGACCACGAGAACGCGCTTCTCCTTCTCGGGCTCTTCCTGCGCGATCGCGGTTCCGACGTGCAGGGCCAGGATGGCGCAAACGCACACTGAAAATGCCAAGAATCGTTTCATCGTTTCCTTCCTTGTAAGAGCGCGAGAGGGGAGGCCCCGGACCCATCCTGCTCGATTCGTTTCCCACGGTGATTTGGATTCCGCAACCAGTCGGCTCTCACATCGGACAGCCCTCATGGCTGTCCAGCCGAGAGCCGGCGATCGCTCACGGAGATGCGGGAGAACGGTCGGCGCATGGCAACGACGAGACTACATCAGGGAAAAATGGGATCCCAGCCAGGAAGGACGGAGCGATGGTGCATCGCTCGGGGCGTGGCGGCTATCGGAACTCCCGCCAGAGCTTTTGGAAACGGGCCTCGTATACTTGTTCGTAGGCGCCGCGGATCTCCGGGAAATAGCGGCGGCAGCGCGCGCGGAGCACCTGCATCTCCGCTTCGATTTCACGCAGCGGCTTGTCGGTGGAAACGATCAGGTAGCAGATTCGATCGGCGCGCCGGCGAAGCTCGCGCGCTCGCCTGTCCTGCTCGTCGAGATCGATCGGCGGCTCGATCGACGGCGTCGGTGTGGGTTCCACCGCCTCGATGGTCAGCTTCGATGGCCGAGGAGGTTCCGGGGAGCGCGCGTGCCCGGATCGCGCGGTGGAAGCCCGGCGAGCATTTTCGGAACGATCCACGATCGCGCCGCAAACGCACCGGAAGGCGATGCCGAACTCGAAAAGATACGCGGGAAACGTTTCCGTGCATTTGTCGCATTGAACGATCTTCATCGATTCGCTCCCTGAATCGAGCCAGCCGTCTCGCTCCGCCCTCTCCGTTCGTCGGACCGTCCCCGACTCGATCGAGGAGTGGGGTCCGGCGCGTCCTGATCCTTCATCGGAGAATCGGCGCGGCGGCTTGAGCGACGGCGATCGATTGCGGGTGGGGAGCGACCGTCGAGGAGAGGGACGTATGCCCTGACAGGAACGCCCGCGCGATGAGATGGCTGCCCCGCGCGTTCTGAGTGGCGGCCGATACTTAAAGGTCTCTAGATCGGGGCGGGTGCCTCAGCGCATGCGTAGGAGCGAGATGGTCTCGGGGCCGCGATCCGTCTGGATCCGGACCTGGTAGAAGCCGCTCGGAGCTTCGCGCCCGCGGAGATCGCGGCCGTCCCACGTCAGGGTCGCGCCCGCGTGAGGCAGTTTCGCGACGATCCGCCCCGCAAGATCGTGGACGGTGGCCGCTCCCGTCGCCTGCTCGAGAGCGCGCGCGGAAATCGTGACCGACTGCGACACGGAAGATGGGTTGGGAAACACCGACCATCCCAGCGAGCCGGCCGGTGCGATCGGAACTTGTGCAGCCGGGGACATCGCCAACCAGGTTTCGAGGCCGTCGAACCGGCCGCTCCCGAGCTTGCCTGCGAACGGGACGTTCCCGGGGATTTCGTCGATCTCTACGACCCCGTTGCGGATCACCGTATCGACACCCGATTTCATCGGTGCGACGGGTCCCCCTTGCACGAGCGCAGCTTGCCCAGATATGAACGGCGCCGCGAACGAAGTGCCCGCTCCGATCGCATATTGACCGCCCGGAAACGGAGAGAGGATGCCGTTGCCCGGAGCGGACACGGCCACCGTGGAGTGATAGTTGGAGAAACTCGACTTCACGTCGGTGGAGTCGAGAGCGGTGACCGAGAGCACTGCGGGATCGGAGGCCGGATAGTATGGAGGAAACTCGGTCCCATCGTTTCCGGCGGCGCCGACCAGAACGACTCCCGCCTCGGCCGCGTACTCGATTCCCCAAGCGATCGTGTTGCAGTGAAGCGGCAGACCGAAGCTCATGTTGATGACCTGCGCCCCGGCGTCGACGGCAAAGACGAGGGCTCTTGCCACCGCGAAGGAGGTACCGCGTCCTTCGTCGTCGAGAATGCGGAGTGGGAGTATCTCGGCGTCGGGGGCGATGAGGTGCACGATCCCCGCGACCATCGTACCGTGCCCTGCTCCTTCGTCCGTGTGGCCGTCGCCGTCGTCGTCGAGACCGTTGGCGGTATCCTCGGGGTAGATGTCGTCGTCGACGAAATCGAACCCGCCCTTCATCACCGATCCAGCCAGCGCGGGGTGCGCGGACTCGACTCCCGTATCGAGCACGGCCACGGTCACTCCCGAGCCGGTGGTATGGGGGAGGATGTCATCGAGACGGATGCGGTCGAGGACCGCTTGGTCCTCGTAGTCGGTGACGGTTCCGCCCACGATGATGACGAACATCAGTCGCGTGGTCTCGGGAGTCTCGTCCAGATAACCAGGTTCCGCCCACTCGATGCGTGGGTCAGAGGACATCTGCAAGAGGATCTGCTGCTGCGGGACGCCGTCCGGAACCGCGAGGAGGAACAAGGGAGGGAGCGAATCGTCGGTCGTCGTCCCATACTCGGAATTGATCTCGTCGATGTCGATGCCCGGAGCGAGCTGTAGCTGCACGCGGTCGTCATACCAGGGGTCCGTCGCCCGCGCCGAGGATCCGCTCAAGGCAAGGGCCAGCACAGCACACGCCGGCATGGCTGCCTTGGCTTTCGACCAGAGCAGGTGCGCATGCCGTTGCACGTCAGGCGCGCGAAAACTGTCTCGAAGTGACGTCCGAATAGAGAGTCGGTTGAGAATCACAGGTGTCCTCTCTTCCTGCTTCCAGCGGCGTGAGGAGTGTTCTCCTGCGCCGGATCTACGGTGAGCCCGCCGAGGACTGCAAAAGGGGCCCAGTGCCATGGATGGGGCCGAAGCGTCATGAACTTCCGCATTGCTGCGCCGAGAGCCAGGGCCGGCGGATCGCCTTGGGCGAGCCTGCCATAATAGAGCCCCATCAGCTCGTGTGTCGGTCCGTCTTCGATTGGCCACAACGATGCTACCACGGAGGCAGCTCCCGCCTGTAGGAATCCGCGTGCCAGGCCGATCCATTCATCCCCTACCGGGGCTCCTGCTCGTCCGGAAGAGCAGGCGGTGAGAACGACTTGCGACCCGGTGAGATCGAGGTCCACCAGGTCGTGCACGAAGAGCGGTCCATCGGCCATTTGAATGAACGAGAAGGCGGGGTTGTCGCGTCGCAAGCTTCCATGGGCGGCGAGATGGATGAGACGCGCGCGATGGGTCTGATCTCTGAACATCTGTGCGGTGGGGGCTGTGACAGTCGCGGGATCGAGTTCGGCCAGGATCCGCGCAACCTGATCCAACTCGAGCGCGACGGCCGGAAGATGGGGCGAGGGTACGCCTCCGATCCAGATTCTGTCGCCTCCTTCGTTTGATCGACCTCGCTCCGCGAGCTTCCGCCAGATCCGAGCGCTGGGAGTGAGGGAGAGATCGAACCGCTCCACCACGAAACCTTCGGGGCCGCGTAACGCATGAATCGGGACTCGGTGGATCGGACCATGGGGAGAGACCACCCACCCGCGCACTCCGCCGAGACCGAGCCGCTCGAGCGGCGCCCAGAGGAGTTCATGCATCTCCGCGAGAACGCCGTGGGTGGTGCGGACGAGCAGATCGGAATGCGCACGAGGACCCACGAGCGATTCCGCGTTTCCAGGAAGGGAGCCGTTGCGTGTTCCCCCCGAGATATCAGGTCTGATGTTCGTGGACCGCTTGCCGTGCGCGATCTGTGCGTGCCCATTTCCGTTGGGAAAGGCCCGCATCCCGTTTCGCACCGAGGACAGGGCGGCGGCGCCCCATTGGAAGTCGAGGCGCGCGCAGAGGCGGAGAAGTTTTCGCCCCAACTCGGGATCGAGCCTGCAATACCGGATCTCCGTTGCGGTCAGGGCGACCGCGATCGCAAAGTCTCGGCCCACGTGATAGCTGAGATATCCCCAGCCCTTGGGCAGCGAGTCGCGCAACTGCCGTGGATCCAATGCGAGGAGGTGGGGTTCCCCGACTCCATCCGATTTCGAGTCTCGTCCATCCACCGGCTCGGACTCGCGTGTTTCGCGAAGCCTACGTGTCCATTCCCCCTCGACTTCGATGAGCTGTTTGCGCAGCGCGTCCGCCTGCGCACGTTCTTGGTCCTTGCCGAGCTCGAGCTGGGAAACCCGCGCATGGAGCCAGTAGATATGCCGCCGCAGCTTGTCCAGATCGGAGGGATCGGAAGCATTCGCGGCGGAAGCCGAGCCGGCGCTCAGACGATCCCACAGGCTTTGGGCGCGCGAACGCTCCATCCACTCGAAGAGCCTTTCCACCGAGGGCGTCTTGGCTCCGAGCTCGATCGTGAGCAACCGATCATAGAGATGGATCTTGTCCTCGAGGAACGCGATCTTCGAGTCTTCCGTCGGCACCCGCAGGCGCAGATCTTCGAGGCAGCGGATTGCGGATCGGTAGCTGCGTTCCGCTTCGTGGATCTTGCCGTCTCGCTCCAGCGTCTCTCCCAGCGCTTCGAGAAGCCGATAGGTTTGGAGCGGATAGATCGCGGGTGCGAGGCGGCGGGTCAACTTGCGCAAAGCCGCCACGTGATCCTGGGGGATGGATCCGCGTGGACGGAGCCCTCCTCGCGCGCCACCGCCGCGGGTTGACTTCTGCAACGCGATCCGCGTTCGCAATACCGTGGCGGCCGCCTCCCAGCGCACGAGGCGAAGCTTGCGAAAGGTCTCCAGTGCGGCTTCCACATGAAGGGTGGCTCTTCGAAGCTGTCCTCTCTGAAAAAGCGACTCCGCCCAGAGTAGGCGTGTCAACGCGACCCGGGACGGGTTCTGTTCTTTCTCGAAGAGGCGGCGGCCGCGCCGCAGGCGACGCGACGCTTCTGCGGGCCGTCCCATCGCAATCTGCGCGATCGCGACCTGGCCATGCGCCAGCGCCTCGTCATAGCCGAGCCCTTCTGCTCGAAAAATCTGGGCTGCCTCT
>CAMPIC010000166.1 GCA_946886185.1 uncultured bacterium | reverse complement strand
ATCTCTCGCTTCTCCTCAAGAAGCAGGATCCGCGGCACCAGATCGACGTCTACGAGCGCAACGCTCCGGGCGAGACATTCGGCTTCGGCGTGGTCTTCTCCGATGCGACCGTCGGCAATCTCGAGGAGGCCGACCCGGAGTCGTTCCATCGGATCCGAGAGAGCTTTTTCCACTGGGACGACATCGATATCCACTTCCGCGGCCAGAAACTCACTTCGACTGGGCACGGATTTGCCGGCGTCTCACGGCAGCGGCTGCTGGATCTCCTCTCCGCCCGCTGTCGCGAGCTCGGTGTAAATTTGCACTATCAGGTGGAAGTGGAGAGTCCAGATCGGTTTCCGGAAGCCGATCTGATCGTGATCGCCGACGGGATCAACAGCCGCTCTCGGGATCTGTATCGCGAGCGGTTCGGCACGACGATCGACCTTCGCCCCAACCGCTTCGTGTGGCTCGGGACGACGCGCCCGTTTCCGGCCTTCTCGTTCTTCTTCGAAGAGAACGAGCACGGTCTCTGGCGCGCGCACGCGTATCAATACGAGGCGGGCCAATCGACCTTCATCGTCGAGATCACCGACAGGACGTTTCTCTCCTCGGGTCTCGCGGAGACCGATGAAGGGCGCACCGTCGCCTATTGCGAGGGCGTGTTCCGCGAGGCGCTGCAAGGTCATCGGCTCCTCCGGAACAAGTCGGTCTGGAGACAGTTTCCGACGATTCGGAACGAGCATTGGTACTACGGCAACCGGGTTCTCCTGGGAGACGCCGTGCACACCGCGCACTTCTCCGTGGGGTCCGGAACCAAGCTCGCGCTGGAAGACGCAATCTCCCTTGCCGCCCAGCTCGCGGAGCAGTCCGCGCTGCCGGACGCGCTGGCCGCATATGAAGCGGACCGGCGCCCCGCGGCGACCAGTCTGCAGCGCGCCGCACAGGCGAGCTTGCAATGGTTCGAGGAGACCGAGCGTTACCTCGACATGGAGCCGATCCAGTTCGGCTTCTCCCTTCTGACCCGCAGCCTGCGTATCACGCACGAAGAGCTCCGTCTGCGCGATCCAAAATACGTGGATTCCGTCGATCATTGGTTCGCCCGTCAGGCCGAGATCCAATCCGGAGTCCGGATCCCTGCGCTCACTGCACAGTTGCCTGGATCTCCGCCACCACCGCTGTTCACGCCGTTCCGGCTCCGTGGTCTCGTGCTCGAGAACCGCGTGGTGGTCTCGGCGATGTGCCAGTACTCGGCGGAGGAGGGCCGTCCCAACGATTGGCATCTCGTACACATCGGCAGCCGCGCCATCGGCGGCGCCGGGTTGGTCATGACGGAGATGACCGACGTGAGCGCCGAAGGACGAATCACCCCTGGATGCGCCGGGATGTACGAAGCGAGTCATGTCGAGGATTGGCGCCGCATCGTCGATTTCGTGCACCGGCATTCGTACGCCAAGATCGGAATGCAGCTCGCTCATGCGGGTCGAAAGGGAGCGACCAAGCTTTCTTGGGAGGGAGACGACGAGCCTCTCGAAGAAGGCGCATGGCCGCTGCTTGCTCCCTCTCCGTTGTCTTACCTCCCGCACTCACAGGTTCCGCGTCCGATGGAGCGAGCGGACATGGACCAGGTGCTGACCGACTTCGTGCGCTCCGCTCGATGGGCGGAAGAAGCGGGGTTCGATCTACTCGAGATCCACGTCGCGCATGGATACCTGCTCTCCACGTTCATATCGCCGCTCACCAATCGACGCACCGACGAGTACGGAGGATCCCTCGAGAACCGGATGCGGTTTCCCCTCGAGGTTTTCGATGCGGTGCGCGCGGTATGGCCGGAGGGCAAGCCAATCTCGGTGCGAATCTCCGCGACCGACTGGGCTCCGGGAGGAGTCGCTCCCGAGGATTCGGTGGAAGTCGCGAGGATGCTCGAGGAGCACGGTTGTGACCTGGTCGACGTGTCGGCAGGTCAGGTCGTGGCCGATGCGAAGCCAGTCTATGGGCGGCTCTTCCAGACTCCGTTCGCCGATCGGATCCGGCACGAGGTGGGAATTCCGACCATGGCCGTCGGCGCCATCTCTTCGTACTCGGACGTGAACACGATTTTGGCGGCGGGCCGCGCCGATCTCTGCGCGATCGCGCGCATGCACCTGTGGGATCCTTATTGGACTCGCCATGCCGCGTACGAGCTGGGATATCCACTGCCGTGGCCGCCTGCGTATCACGTGCTCGATCGCTACAAACCTCGCTGGCAATAGCCCACAGGTCGCAGCTCGACGGGAACTCTATAGTTTGCTGCGCTGAGCATCGCGCGCGTGTCTACGGGGACACGAGATAGCCGGTCCGCGCGGACACGAACCGGCTCGCGCCAGGATTCTCCTTGCTCGACTATACACCACAACTAATTGTCAGATAATTAGTTACAAAATTGGCTGGCTGCCTGTGCGCCGTGGCGGGTCGGTTGCGTTGGTCGTCCTCCAGCGGAAGGAATGAACCCTCCGCTTTCCAAGGAGGATGCGATGTCTCACTACCCCTCGTCTCCCACCAATCCCGAACGGCCCCGTCTGGGACGTGTCGTGATCTCTCTCGTCGGCGCTTTCGTCGTGCTCGTGGCGGTCGGAGTCGCGGTCGTCCAGATCGGCTCGAACAGCGGCGATCCCGCGTCGAGCTCGATCGCGCAGCAGAACTCGGACTCCGGTTCGTCGCGGCAAGCGTCGGATTCCGCCTCGAGTGGATGGGGCTCCGGCATCGATGGGCGCGAAACGGGTTCTTCGACCGGTTCCTCAATCGATTCCGGTGGATCCGGCGGCTCTGCCACCGCGACCAGTGCTGACCGGACAAGCGGCGCTGCGCAATCCGGGAACGGCGCCGTTCTGGAAACGGCTCCCGAGCCGATGAGCTATGCCGAGGCGGAGCGCCTCTATCACGCGCGCGACTATGCGAGCGCGTCCGTGGGGTTCGCTTCGTACGTCGAAGAGCATCCCGAGAATGTCTGGGGGCACTTCATGCTCGGCCTGTCGTTGTGGAAGGGAAGTGATCTCGAAGGTGCCGAGGCTGCGTTGATGCGAGGCTTGGATCGAGACCCGAACCATCTCAAGAGCCTGATCAATCTGGCTCGTGTGCGCATCGATCGTGGTCGTTTCGAGCAGGCGATCCTGCCCGCGGAGCGAGCCGCGTCGCTGGCAGGGAACAACGCCGAGGCGCAGCGTGTGCATGCGCGGGCGTTGCACTCCGCCGGGCGCGCGCGCGATGCGGCGTTGGCGTACTCACGAGCGCTGCAGATCGCTCCCGACGATGTCTGGGCGCTCAACAACCTGGGTCTCCTGTGGATCGAGCAGGAGGAGTTCGCGCTCGCATTGCCGCCGTTGGCCCGCGCCGCGCAACTCGATTCGTCGCTCGCGACCGTCCAGAACAACCTGGGCATCGCGCTCGAGAGGAGCGGATGCTTCCGGGCTGCCACCGAGGCGTATGCCCGAGCGCTCGAAGCAGACTCGTCCCACGACAAGGCGACGAGCAACAAGTCGCGGGCCGAGGCGCTGATCGTGACGCAGAGCGTGTCCGATCCGGACCTTGCAGCGCTTGCGGCCTCGTTCGTTCCGACGGTGGATACGGCGGCGTTGCCTGCCGTGCGCATGGGGCGGCCCACGTCCGGCGCCGCGGATGTGGAGGACTCCGTCGAACCTACGTCGAGTGCGGTGCCCGCGGACGGAGCAGGCGACCCGACCTCGAGCCGGTCGTCGGAGAGCACCGATCCGATGCAGAGCTCTTCGACGCTCTCGGCCGAGCGGACGACTGAGACCGTAAAAAGCGACAGTGCACAGGACGGCTCGCTGACACAGGCCACGCCGCGCGCGAGCTCGACGGCGAGCAGTGGTTCCGGACGGTGATTTCGACCTGTAGCGCGCCTGGTCGTGCGAGCCGATAGCCCGGCACCGGCATCGGCTCGCTAGCGGTAGAGGAGATCGGAGCTCCAGGGCCTCGCGTCCTCACGAGCACCTGATCCCAACAGACTGGTCCACTGGTCTCCTCTACTTCGCTCGCACTTCATCCGGTATACACGATCCGGTAGATCATTCCGGCGTGGTCATCCGAGACGAGCAGCGAGCCGTCGGGTGCGACGAGGAGATCGACGGGTCTTCCGCTCACGGCGTCACCCGACAGCCAACCGGTGACGAACGGCTCGTATTCCACAGCCTGGTCGCCATCCAAACGAATCCGCGAAACCCGATAGCCGATCTTCGAGCTCCGGTTCCACGAGCCGTGCTCGCAGAAAAAAATCTGGCCCTGATACTCGGCGGGGAACATCGATCCGGTGTAGAACCGCATTCCGAGCGCAGCCACGTGCGCGCCGAGCCGCTGCACGGGAGGCGTGAACTCGCTGCAATCGCGTCCTGCGCCGAATTCGGGATCGAGAATGTCTCCACCGTGACAATGGGGGAATCCGAAGTGCATGCCCGGCACCGGCGCATGATTCAGCTCGTCCGGCGGCACGTCGTCTCCCATGAGATCGCGCCCGTTGTCCGTGAACCAGAGCGCTCCAGTCGCAGGATGCCAGTCGAAGCCGACGGTGTTGCGGATCCCATGCGCGAACACTTCGAGATCGCTTCCATCGAGACCCATTCGCAAAATGGAGGCGAACCGCTCGTCGTCGTCCTTGCAGACGTTGCATGGAGCTCCGACCGGCACATAGAGAAGGTTGTCCGGACCGATAGCGATGAACTTCCAGCCGTGATGGCGCTCGGTGGGCAAGTCGGTTCGAACCTCGACCGGTGGAGGAAGCTCGGGAAGCGTTTCATCGATGTTGTCGTAGCGCGTGACGCGGGAGATTTCCGCGATGTAGAGGCTTCCCTCGTGGTAGGCGATGCCGTTCGAGACGTTCATCCCGCTCGCGATGGTCCAGACCGTATCCGCCACGTAATCGCCGTCCCGATCCGGAATCGCGTAGACGACATCATCGCGTGTGCCGACGAACAGCACGCCCTCGGGGCTCCATGCGAGAGAACGTGCGCCTGGAACATCGGGAGCGAAGACGGAGATCGAGAATCCCGGAGGAAGTTGCAGGGCGCCGACCTCGACGTTCGACGAAGTTTCTTCGGAGCTGCAGGCGGCAAGGATGAGCATGGCAACCGCGATCCAGATTCTCTTCCGCGATCGACGCAACAGGAATGGTCGGTGCATGGGTCCTCCTTCCGAGTGCGATGAGCCACGATAGCACGTCCGCGGGCTCGCAGCTGATATAGTGAATTCTTCGCCAGCGATCACGCAGGTTGGTGCAGGGAAAGATCGGAGTGAGGACACTGCGTCCTGTCGTCTACTACATCACGGCGCACGGATACGGACACGGCGTGCGCTCGGCCGACATTCTGAACGCGATCGCTCGGCTGGCGCCGGGGACTCCGCGCATCGTGGTCACCGCCTTGACGCGCGAGTTCCTCGAAAGCCGCCTCGATATGATGCCGAGTCAGATCGAGAGTCGGGCGCTCGACGCCGGAATGACGCAGCTCGACTCCATTCGAATCGATCTCGAGTCGTCGCGGAATGCGGCAGGGCGACTGCTCGAACAATGGGACGACCTGGTTTCCCGCGAGCAGGAGTTCCTCGAAAGGGTCGAGGCAGGCTGTATCGTCGCGGACATCCCCGCGATTCCTTTCGAAGCGGCTGCTCGCGCGGGCGTTCCCGCGGCGGCAGTCGGCAATTTCAGCTGGAGCTGGATCTACGAGCCGTTCTCCGAACAGGATGAGAGATGGAAGCCGATCGTGGAGAGATTCGCCCGCGCCTACACCCGGTGCGATCTGCTCCTGCGATTGCCGTTCGCGGAGCCGATGACCATCTTTCCGACTCGGGAAGATCTTCCGCTGTTGAGCGAGCCTGCCAGTCCACGGCGCGAGGAGATCGCGCGTCTGACGCAGGCCGACCCGGGCAAGAAATGGGTTCTGCTGTCATTCTCGAGCCTGAACTGGGACGCAGCCGCGGTCGACCGCGTGGAGTCGATCGCGGAGGTGGAGTTCTTTTCTGTCGATCCACTGGTTTGGCCGGGCCGTCGCATCCACGCGATCGATCGCCGGTCGATGCGATTCCCCGAGGTTCTCGCCTCGGTCGATGCCGTCGTCTCCAAACCGGGGTACGGCATCGTGTCCGAGTGCATCGCCAATCGCAAGCCGCTGCTCCATTGCGCGCGGCGCGACTTTCGGGAGTATCCGATCCTCGTCGAAGCGATCGAAACCTACCTGCAACACCGGCCGATCACGGAAGAGACACTCTACTCCGGCGATCTGTCGCGGGAGCTGGAGCTGCTCTGGAAAGCGCCGCAGCCCCGTCGGTCGATGCCGGCGGGAGGAGCGGAGGTCGCGGCACGACGGATCCTGGATCTAGCCAGCCGCGATCACTAGACTGACGCCTCGGTCCGGCAGAGGTAGCCTCATGAAGTCGAAAGGCAGAGATCCGATGACGAAGCGGCGGTTCATGGTCACGGCGGGGCTTCCCTATTCCAATGGACGTCTCCATGTCGGGCACCTGGCCGGCGCGTACCTCCCGGCGGACATCTTCGTCCGGTACATGAGAGCGCGCGGCGAGGAAGTCTGCTTCGTGTGCGGGAGCGACGACAACGGC
>CAMPIC010000165.1 GCA_946886185.1 uncultured bacterium | reverse complement strand
GCTATGGCCCCTCCACGTATGTCCAATCTAGAATTATAAATTAATCATTTAACCACACTAGGTTATCACGCTGCATAAGACTTGGGGGTCGTCGCAACTCACCCGGGGATCCCAATACGCCGCGTTCGCGGGGGAGAATATGAGCTGCTGGTCTCTGTTTACGCAAATCGTATCGATTTATGAAGATGGATCCTGTGCGCCGTCGGACCGGACTGTCACGGCGACTTGCCAACGAATCAATACAAAACGATGGATTGGCGCGCGGGACGACGCCACATTCGCTTGGCGGTGCGGGAGTGCCTCCCGCGATCGACACGTTGGGATTGGTCGATTCTCCGCGATACTCGACCACGAAACCAGCCACGTCGCGGCCTGCGGGCCATCCTGCTGTGCGCCTTGGGAACGGTGCGTCGGGGTTCAACCGGGATCTGCGGTGGGTTGGGGTCTGACGGTCTAGGCTGGGCGGCGCATCCCTCTTGGGGACGCAGGCGGAGTGGAGATCGTGAGCCCACTTTCGAGCGACCTCGCACCGGTCTCGAAAGTGGGCTCGACATGTCTACCGAGGTCAGGGCATCACTTTGGACAGATCCTTCGGGACGGCGGCGGTCTTCTTGTCGATGGGAAGGATTTCGCCTTCGCGCGCACGTTCCCGGTTATCGCTCATCTTTGAAGTGCCCTCGAAGTACACACCCTCCTCGATGATCAGACTGTTCGTGACGATCTCTCCGATGACGCGCGCTCCCTTCTTGAGCTCCAGGCGAGTGCGCGCGCGGATGCTCCCCTCGAATTTTCCCATCACGATCACTTCGTTCGCCTCGACCTCGGCCACCAAATTCCCGGTAGTGCCGATGGTAAGGCGCTCGGTCACGACGATCTTGCCTTCCAGGTGTCCGTCCAGTCGAACGTCCCCCTTCGCTTCCAGATCTCCGCGGATCACCACGCCTTCCTGCAGAATTGACTGCGAGTGGTGATCTCCGCCGCTGCTCACGCGCGGGGGCGCGTCGCTTGACTTTCCGAACATGGCCATCTCGTTCCTCCCTGCGTCCTCTGTTTCCCTAGATCCGGACGTTCCCGTTCCGTACCACCTTCCGAACACCTTACTGCCCATTCACTTCGGCGTAGCCGATCTCCCCGTCGTCCCCTTGGATCTCCACCCTCGGGCGAGTCGTCGGCGTGCGATCGCCAAGAAAGCTCCCGTCCTGATCGACAACCAGGAGGTCTCTGATCTGGCCGCCGGCCCGCTCCAAATCCGACAACCGTTGATCCAGATCGCTCATTCTGGCAATTGCGACGCGCAGCGAGTCGTTCTCGATCTCCAGAGCTCGACCCCGGGTCGCGCAGTCCCACAGGCTCACGCCCACGGCGCTGGTTCCGAGCATAGCCAGCGTCGTCAGTCCCGCGACGACGGCCAGAAGCTTGATCCGAACCACCGATATGGAACATTGAACCGTACGCGCGCCGCCGGGAGGCACGATGATGATGGAGACTCGCCTCTCGCCCACGATCGTCCGCCTGCGCCGTCAGTGGACTTCGATGTTGAGGACCTCGAGTATCCTCTCGAGCTCCTCGCTGCTGAAGTACCGGATCTCGATGCGCCCGCCATTGGACGAGTGATGGAGCCGGACTTCCGTTCCCAACGCAGCGCGTAACGCATCCTCGACTCGAACCACCTGGGGATCTCGCGGAGGCGAAGCGGGCGATTTCACCGTCTCGTGGCTTGCGGTCGCTTTCGGTTCGCTCGGTTCCTCCGGAGTGGTGGCTCGCTCGACTTCCCGGACACTCCATCCTTCCTGGACGATTCGCTCCGCCAGGGCAATTTGCTTCTCTGGACTGTCCACCTTCAGCAGCGCCCGGGCATGGCCTGGCGAGAGCGTTCCGGCGGCGACATGGTCCAGCACTGCGTCCGGCAGTTGGAGGAGGCGCAGGAGATTCGTGATGGTGGTTCGATTCTTCCCGACCGCCACGGAAATTTCCGCGTGCGTCCTTCCGAACTCGTCGACCAACCTCTGATACGCGCGAGCTTCGTCGACCGCGTTCAGGTCCTCGCGCTGGATGTTCTCGATGAGCGCGATCTCGAGACTGGCCTGATCCCCGATCTCTTTCTCCAGGACCGGAACTTCCTGCAATCCCGCCTTCTGCGCGGCCCGAAGGCGTCGCTCGCCGGCAATGAGCTCGTACGTGCCGTCCAAATTCGCTCGGACCAGCAGTGGCTCGAGGATCCCGCGTTCCCGAATCGAGTCGGAGAGGTCTCTAAGTCCCTCGTCTGACATGCTCTTACGCGGCTGGCGAGGATTTGGGATGATCTTGTCGACCGGCACGAGGCGGATCATCTCACCCGAAAATTCGAGGGCCACGTCGGTTGTCCCCGTTGGAATCAAAGCGTCCAGTCCACGACCCAGGGCTCTCCTAGCGGACATTCGACACAATCTCCTTCGCAAGATGGATATAGCTCGTTGCTCCCACGCAATGGGGATCGTACTCCGTGATCGGCTGCCCGAAGCTGGGGGCCTCGCCGAGGCGTACATTTCGCGGAATCATCGTTTCGTAAACCCGCTGTCCGAAGTGGCGCCTCGCTTCCTCGGCGACCTGCGTCGACAGATTCAATCGGCTGTCGAACATGGTCAGGAGGACGCCTTCTACTACCAGCTTGGGGTTGAGTCCTTGCTGGACGCGGGTAAGCGTGTCGAGCAGGTGACTGAGCCCCTCGAGAGCGTAGTACTCGCACTGCAGGGGAATGAGCACCGAGTCGGCAGCCACGAGGGCATTCAGCGTGAGCAGTCCGAGAGAAGGCGGGCAGTCGATGAATACGTACTCGTATCTTTGCTGCGCGCGCTCAAGCTGAGTCCGAAGAATGGACTCCCGTCCGGGGGCATCCACCAGCTCAACCTCGGCGCCGGCCAGGGAGGGCGAGGAGGCGATCAAATCGAGATTGGGGATTTCCGTCGCACGAATCACCTCGTCGAGCTCTGCTCCCGTGAACAGGTCGTAGCTCGAAAGCCCGGGACTGCCTTTGGGCATGCCGACCCCAGAGGAAGCGTTCGCCTGTGGATCCACATCGATCAGGAGGGTTCTGCGCCCCTGGCGCGCGAGCGCCGCACTGAGGTTGACCGCGGTGGTGGTCTTCCCTACTCCGCCCTTCTGGTTCGCGATCGCAATCCTCCTGGGGCGACAAATGGCCTTCGGACCTTGTGAGGTGTCAGACCCGGACAGTGTCGCGTTTCCGACATCCCCGTCCCGCGCGCCCGGATGGTCGAGTGTGGCATTTGCATCAGTGCGATAAGTCGTTGCAAATTCGGACATTGAGTGCTCCTTGAACGAAGCGGCTGCTAGCGTTGCTTCCCTGCGTCATCTGACTTGCCGCTGATTCGTCCGGCGCAACGTAAGCGTCGTGCTGTGTTGGGTCAATCGTATGTTTCACGTGAAACATCCCGGGTGGGAGAAGTGAGCCATGCATCAGGAGCGCGGTACGATGCAATCGGCACTAGCCCAACAAGTTGCGCTATTCGAGGATGCTCCCGATCGATCCGAGCCAAGATCCATTTTTTTTTGAGAGAGGCGAATGTTTCTGCCGTGTCGTGCCTTGGCACCGCGGCGAGTGCAACGGAAACCCCACGGATCCAAGCGGTTAAGACATACCCAAATCAACTGCGGTATCCGGTCGAACCAAGAATCCACGAAGGTACGGCATCCCGTGCCGAAGTGGTGCTGTTCCCGCCAAGCTGGAACTCGCGTGCGCGAAGCACAGCTAGCTCGTCCGAAAGGAAAATCCCGCACGGATGAGTTCGCTCCAAGCTGATCACCGATATCCATGCAGCGGAAATGTCCTTTCGCGAGGGTTGCACTCGCCTGCTCTAAAAAGTCCGGGAGACAGCCGTCCCAATGGGTTCACCGAGGTGACGCCAGAAGCCTCAGCGGATGAGGGGGTCTCCCCTATGCAAGAGCGGACTTGGCTCGACCCGCGTCACGCGAACAACGATAGGTCCCAGATGATGGCTTGCCCAGGACCCAGCATTCAGAAATGTGTGCGCGGTGGACGAATTATCAACAGGTGCGTGCTCTGGCCAGAACCTGTGCAG
Source organism: uncultured bacterium (assembly GCA_946886185.1). The sequence continues at coordinate 2,516 of CAMPIC010000165.1, read as the reverse complement.
AGACAGGGAACTCAGTGCCGGACATCCGCCCACGGTGGAGTTCGGCATTCGGCGCGGACTAAACGCTCCTGCCTGAGTGCCTCGACCTTAGGGAGCCGGCGAATCCAGACCCTACCTGCCGGACCCAAAGAAGGATGTGACAGGACGCCGGACCGCTGGCGCGACATTCGATCGTTCTCGCGCGCCACGGCCGATCCAATCGAACAGGACTCCCCGTCCCCCTGCGACACGGAGGGAAGCCACTGGGACAGGTTCTTCGCCCCGCCGGCGGGAACGCATCGTCAGAGGCGCAACAGTGGGGTCGCGTAGGTCACAAAGTCCGTGACCCACCCAAGTGCAGAACCGGAGGAAGAGGGGTCAGCACCCCACCCAAGCATCTGTACAAACGATGGGGACGGCTGGGCCACGGACCGGGGGTGAAAGGCCCAAATCATGGACGAAACTCGAGGTCATCAATGCAAGTCCGCGAGCTGCGGAAAGAGGATAGTTGGAAGGCAGACACTCCGTTCCGGGGAATGAGCAGCGGCGATGAGCGAGAGAGGGTCGACCGCGCGAGCGGCGGCAGCGTCCGGATTTCGACGCCACGGGCGAACCCGAGCACCGGCAACGCGATATGCGGCGTCAGCGCGGAATCGGGACGTCGGCCCGAAGCATCAAAAGGTGCGACTGTGTCCACGGCACCCTGGCGACGGATTCCATGCTCAATCCTGACGATCGAAACGCTCCCTTGGAGATCGCGTTTTCGACCTCGGCCATCCAGTTGGGCCCTTTGAATGTGATGAAGCGACCGCCGGGTCCGAGCAGGCCTCCGAAGTTGCGCATCGAGTCTTCGAGAGATGCCACAGCCCGACTGGTCAGGACATCGAATCCCTTACGGCCACCGCGATGCGAGAGTAGGGTCTCCGCCCGCATCGGCAAAACCTGGACCTGTTTCAGATCAATCGTTCTAACAATATGATCCAGAAATTCACAACGCTTCTTCGACGAGTCGAGGAGGGTGATGTCGATATCGGGCCGAACCAGCTTCAGCACCATCCCCGGAAAGCCCGCCCCCGAGCCGACATCGATCCAACGCTGGCCGGGGATTGGGTCGGCAAGAAGGAAAACTCCGAGCGAAGCGGCCACGTGCTTCGTGATGACGTTCTGGACATCCATTCGAGACAGAAGATTGTGCCGCTCGTTCCAGCTCACGAGCTCCCGGCCAAACGTCGCGAGGCGGTCGAAGACGGCATCATCGAAGGGGATTCCGAACGGCTCCACCGCTGTTTGCAGCGCCGTCAGGTCGCGCGAAAGGGTGTCGTCATCCACGGCGACCATCCCATCCGGGCGTGAGATCCTCATTGCATCGGGGCGTGGGCTCATTCTTCTGGATCGAGGCATCTTGGCATCCATCCGCGGGGGTCGTCTTTCCACGATGTCATATCGGTGAGTGTCGATGGGTCCTTGATTTCAACCATGTTACGGCCGAGCCACCGGCGAAGCGGGAGCAGTCGTCGCGGCCCCGCACGCGCTCAGCCCACGATCATGCAGACACCCGGGCGAGGAGATCAGCTCGGCGCCGAGAACCAGAACCGGCAAATTCACCGGACAGGCTCTCGGCACACGGGTCAGCGGCGTCTGCCAGGACGCGCGGGTCGGGGCTTACGGCCCCACTCCGACGCGGGCGCCTTCTCCGTCTCCGAACCGGCTGAACCAGCGCGTTCGGAGCTCGGCTGGGACACGAAATCCAGGACTTCGTGCGACGGGGCGGCGGGGCGAGAGCTCTCCCGCGAGGGAGCTTCCCGCGAGGGAGCTTCCCGCTGCGAAGACGGCTCTCTCCGCGGGGCCCGAGGACGCGGAGCGTCCTGTGAGGAGTCGGGGACCGCCTCGCTTCCTTCCATCTCGATCGAGATCCGTTTCACCAAACCGGTGCCGATCGCGCGAGTGGTGACTCCCTCGATCTCGGAAATGGCGCGGTGGACGATGCGGCGCTCAGCGGCTCGCATCGGCTCGGTTTGCCGCGGACGTTTTGTCAGCGCGACTTCCTTCGCGATCTCGACCGCTTCCTGCGCCAACTCCATCTCGCGACGCTCCAGATAACCAGCGATATCGATCCGAACAGTCGACGCGTCGTCGCGTCCCCGCCCGGACATCTTGTACGCAACATGCTGCAGCGCATCCAGCGTCTCGCCTTTGCGGCCGATCAGCACACCATCCTTGTCGCCGGCGGCCTCCACCGTTATACAATAGGCGCCTTCATCGAACCGCGACGATACCGTTGCGGGGAACCCCATCCGTTGGAGCAGGCCTCCGACGAACGTCGAGATCTCCTTCTCCAGAGCGGCGTCGTACGTCGCCACGGCTCCCTCGCGATGGACGCGCGGCGGCCGAGGCTCGCGATCCGACTCTCGATGCCGGGGCGCCGGGGTCTCGGCTCGAGGCGGACGCTCCGCACGTTCCCGCCAGGGCTCGCGCGGTGCGGCCTCGGGTCGCCGGTCGGAACTCTCCAGCTGCGGACGTTCTCCACGGCTGTCCTC
>CAMPIC010000164.1 GCA_946886185.1 uncultured bacterium | reverse complement strand
GCGTAAGAGCGTGGTCGTTCCGGTAGTACATCGAGCGCGGTGCCCGGAACTCCAGCGCGGCATTGTCGTCGGTGTTGATCACCTCCCCCTCCTCCGCCCACGCGCGGAGCGCAGGGCCGCCGCTCGCGTACGTGCCCAGGAGCTGCTCCACACGGGTAATCCCGAGCCGGAAGAGGTCGACGCGGACAGGTTCCGCCTCATACCGTTCTCGGAGATCATCGAGGTTGAGACTGAGAGGAGAGGGAGATCCTACAAGGATGTAATCCGTCGGGCTGCATTGCCAGACGCTGACTTCCGGGAAGACTTGGCAAAAAGTATGAACGATCATCCTGAAATTCGCTTCAGTCATCATGTAACTGTGCAACCAGATGGCGCAGAGGCCCCGCTTCGAGAGTCTCGAATGGCAAAGCTCGAAAAACTCGCGGGTAAACAGGTTGCTGACTCCTGCGATCCAGGGATTGGATGGCTCCGAGACGATTAGGTCGTATGTTTTTTCGGAGAGCAAAAGGTGGTTGCGACCATCGCCACGAACCAGTCGCACCCGATCATCCTGGTTCAGCACATGGTGCGTGAACTGTCCGAAATACGCGCGGGCCGCAATGACCACCTCGTCGGATATCTCGACGCATTCGATGCTTCGAAAGTAGGGGTGCTGCGCGACCGCAGCGAGCGTGAACCCACCCCCCAGTCCGATGATGCATGCCCGGTCTCCCTCAGGCAGCAGCGTAGCCGGGATATGACCAGCCAGGAGTTGTGTTCCCATGTCGGCTGACTCAGTCGATGCGTCGGTCTTGCCGTTGACAGTGAGCGCGCGTTTGGTCGGCGTTGCCCGATTCTGTAGCACGCCAACGGAAAGATCGACACCGTCGCGGTAGTAGATCACCTCATTCCGTTCCCGATACAGGCGCGGATCCATATTCGCGAGGAACGGCGCGCTCGAGAAGTATTCATAGCTCCAGGAGCCGCTGATCCCACCCAGGAAAGGAACCACGAGAACGATGGCGACAGCCGTTGCCATGCGCTGTCCTACGCGCCAAGAGGGTTCGGAGAGCATGAAGAGCATGCTGGCGGCGACCGCGTTGAGGGCGACCGCGAAAACGATCGTACCCTCCAGGCCCAAGATCGATCCACGGATCAGGAAGAATCCCGCCAGGAACGCTCCTAACACCGCTCCGATGGTGTTGGTCGCATAGGCACGACCGGTGATCGCGGCTGAATCCTCGCGTCCCGCCGCTAGGAGGCGAACGGCGAGCGGCATCACGAGTCCCATCAGCAAAGTAGGGACGAGGAAAAGAGTCGCGATGAGCCCGAATTGCGCTGCTACCAGTCCCAGGTAATTTTCCGAAAGTTTGGTGACCAGCGCATAGGCAGTGAGCGGGAACTGTCCCAGGATCGGCTTGATCGCGAGTGCGGATAACGCCACAGCGAGTTGGACGCCTGCGAATATGCGCATCGGATGCCGCCACCGATCGACCCATGGCGCGACGAGGAGACTGCCGATCCCGATCCCGAGGATAAAGGTGGTGAGTATCGATGTGAATGCATACGTGCTCGATCCGATGCACATCACGAGCGCCCGGGTCCAAACGATCTGATACGCCATGGACGTGAGACCTGAGATGCAGAGCGCGGCAAACACTCCGAGACGCTGTCCGGAAGTGAGCCTGGCAAAGCCTGAAGAGGCGACCACTGAGGTCGGTCGATCGCTGAGACCTGGTCGGCGTTTTGGATTACGCCCGGAAAGAGGCTCGGCTATCCGCAGCGCGTCGTCGGTCCGTGGGATTTCGGCTGGGAGTTCCTTGCGGCGTCCCAGGAAGAGCAGCGCCAGGAGCCCGACTGTCAAGTTTAGCCCTGCGGCGGATTGGTTTGCGCGTGTCAGTCCCAGCGCTTCGATGAGCACGAAGCCGGCCAATGCCGAGCCGAGCACCGCGCCCAGCGTATTGATGCCGTACAAATACGCGACGCTTCGTCCCGGAAGGACGTCTCCGCGTACGAGGAAATGCACGAGGAGGGGAAGCGTAGCTCCCATCAGGGTGGTCGGCACGATCAGGACAGCGCTCCCGACCAGGAAGCGCGCCGCCACGAGAATGCCGGGATCTCCTCCCGACGCCCCCTGGAGTGTGCGATACAAGGGCAACGCGAGGTCAAGTAGGAACGGTACCGTCAGGCCATAAAGCCCGATCGCGATTTCGAGTGCGCCGTATACCCGCGCTGGTCGAGCCACTCGCGACGCGATCCGTCCGGAGAGATAGCTCCCCAGTCCAAGACCGGTCATGAACGCAACCAAAACGGTTGTGATCGCGAAGGTCGTGCCTCCGAACACCAGCGCCAGTTCACGAGTCCAGATCAGCTCGTAAATGAGCCCAGCCGCCCCTGACGCTGCAAAGAGCACGTAAAGCAAGGGCCGGGACGATGGTTTCCAGAGATCGGGAGTAGATGACATCGGTTGGATCGGGCTCGTTCGACTGGTCAAGACCACGATGGGTCCGCGTGCCTCGCACTCATGCCGGACCCTGCTCGAATGTAGCATGGTTCAGGCACAACCTGTCCGTAGAACCCGCGCTGCGATCGTTCAGCCGCAAAAACGCCGCCGTGTTCTGTTCTGGAAATCGAAGTCATCGCGGCAGCGGGACACCGGAACGGTACGGAGCTCCCGAACGGTAAAGTTCGAGGCGCCGCCGCATCTCCTCGAGCGGCCCGGGCTGATCGGGCCCGATCGCATCGATGGCTCGTCCCATCGCCAGGATCGCCTCCTCGAATCGTCCGAGCTCGGCCAGAGCGGCGGCCATCGTGTCGAAGAGCACCGCGGGAGGAACGCCGCCCGACTCCTCGAGGCGCCGCGCGAGGAGCAACGCCTCGGCTCCATCGCGTGCGGAAAGGTCGGGCGAGGTCGCGCGGAGCCACGCCAGGCGTTGCATGGTCTCCAGATCTCCGGGAGATCGGAGCAGGAACAGCTTCATCTGCTCGGCGGCGTCTCGGTCCCGCCCCATCCTCTGCAAGGCGCGGTAAAGATTCCGCCGCGAGCTTGCGTCGTCCACGCGCGTGAGTACCGCCTCGTACAACGCGATCGCCTCTTCCAGCCGCCCCGTCCGGACCATGACATTGCCGAGGTTGATGCGCGCCGCATCCAGCTCCGGATTCGCCGCGAGCGCCGCTCGATAGCTCGATTCTGCCGCTGCCCAGTCGCCGAGGCGCGCCTGGACGTTCCCCATATTGTAGTGCGACTGATCGAGGTCGTTCCGGATGGCGAGGGCCGCCCGATACGCGGCGGTCGCTTCCCCCCCGCGTGCTTGGTCCTCGCGGAGCATGCCGAGATTGTGATGCGCCATCCACGCGCTCGGATTCTTCCGGATCGTGTCCGTCCAGAGGGACTCCATCTCGCCCAGGGCGGCGGCGCGATTCCACGAGAGCGCTGCGAGCGCGATCAACACGACGGCCGCGAACGCGGAGGCGGGAAGGCGCAATCGAGGATGCTTGGCGACCAGGGCGCCGATAGAGCCGGTGGCGAGAGCGATCGGACCGATGCAGGCGAGATACTGGTAGTGGTCGGCGACAAAGGTATAGCGCATCGGATAGACGTTGACGAATCCGAGCGCGGGGACGAGCGTGCCGCCGAAGTAGAGCGCGCTCACGAGCGGTCCGCGCCCCCACCGCTTTCGATTGGTGTACAGGATCGCGAGCAGAGCGACGGCGGCGGCGGGAAAGATCCAGGCGACCCACGACGTCAACCCATGCTCCCAGCGGGGATAGATGAAGCTCAGATCGGCCGGCCACACCAGCTTCCCCAGGTAGAACCAGACCGCGCGGCCCGCGATGGCGATCCTCTCCCCCGCGCTCAGGTCCCAATCGGCTCCCTGGGCGCCGACCGAGTGCTTCTCCATGAAAATGGTGACCGAGCCGAGAGCGATCCCCAAAACCGCGAACGGAGCCAGCGCGGTGAGCATGCGTTTTTCGATCCTTCCCGCCTTCCACCAGCGCGCGAGGAGAATGACCGCGGGCAACGAAGCGGTCACCGTCTTAGCGAGCAGCGCTCCCACGAACAGCGAGAGAGAGACCAGGTAGGGCCCGCGCTCGACGCGCAAGGGGGCGGGTCGATCGAACCTGCAGCAGCGCATCCAGGCGAGGAACGAACCCAGGTAGAGAACCGCCGAGAGCACGTTTTTGCGCTCGGTGATCCAGACCACCGATTCCACCTGGACCGGATGGAGGCCGAAGATCGCGGCGAGGAAGCAGGCCCCCGGCAGCGCGAGCCGGCGCGCGATCACATAGAGGAGGACGACCGCCACGGCGTGGAGCAGGACGTTGACGGCGTGATACCCGGCCGGCTGCAGCTCCCAGAGGTGGTACTCGACCCAGAACATCGTGTGCACCAGGGGGTAGTACTGCGGCACCGCTCCCGGTTCGAGCCAGATGCGCGCCAGCCCGCGGCCGTCGCGCAGCGTGAGGTTTTGGGTGACGTACTCATCGTCGTCCCAAATGAAGCCCGCGGAATAGGCCGGGATGTAGACGAAGAGGACGAGGAGCGCGAGCGCGACCATTCCCAGCCAGGATGCGCGGCGGGAGACGGCGGCTCGCTCATCGTGCGGGAGCGGCGATGCGAGTCGGCCCCTGTTCGAGGGTGAATGGTTCAGGAGAGCTCCTCGAGTTCCTCCTCGAGCGCCGCGCGGACTCCGGCGCTCCCGATCGGCGCTCATCCACACTCGCAGCCGGCTCCGTTGGCGACGATCGGCGGGACCACACGGTCGTCCTCAACGGAGCATTCGCTTCATCGATCAGGAATCGTATGCAGGCAGGAACTGATCGTCCGGGATCGATCCTTTCTCGAACTCGAATCCGACCGTCAAGAGGTGGTCGACGGAAGGGGGAATGAGCTCCGGCTCGACATCCAGGGTGATGTGCACCTCTGCATCCGCCGCCTTGAGCTTCTCGAAAACTCCGTCGAAGCCGACGTAGCCGCGCCCGCACGCCAGGTGCTCGTCTTCCATCCCCTCGTTGTCGTGGAAGTTGCAGCAGATCAGATAGTCCTTGAACGCGGGGATCCACTCCTCGGGAGAGACGCGCGAGAAGCAGGCCGCATGCCCCACGTCGACGCAGAACCGGAGCCAGGGACTGTTCACGGTCTCGAGGATCTCGAGGAGGAGCTCGGTGTCCGGCTCGAAGGAGTTCTTGAGAGCGAGGACGATCTCTCCATCCTCCGCCACCGAGACGAGATCCTTCATCGCAGTGATGAAGCGCTCCTTCCACTCCTGAACCATTTTGGGACGGATGTGGTTGGAAAAGCCGGTCTGCAGGATCGCCACGCGCGCGCCCAGGATGGTTCCAATCTCCACCCCTTCGAGCAGCACCTCGCGCGAGTAGTTCATGACACGCGAGTCGGGGCAGGAGAGGGCCAGACCGTGGTAGGGCAGAAAACAGAACGGAGTGATCTTCCGGTCGCGCATCTCCCGTTCGAGGTTCTCGAGCTCGCGCACCGACACCTCGCGGTTGTAGTCGGCATCCGTGAGGCGCACCGTGACGCCCATCCCGTGCTCTTCGCAGAACGGGAGCGCATCCTTCAAGGTGGCCAGGTGCTCACTTCGGGACAGCCAGAACTTCATTCGCAGTCACCCCCTCGCGTTCCGCTTCGAACGTTTCGTTGTTCCTGCTCGCGACACAATGAACCTCGATACCGGGCTCGTGCCGGATCTCCTCGTCTCGTCCTGTTCCTCAACCCCGCCTCTGGGCGAGCTCGGCGAGCCGTTGCTCGCGGCGAGCGGCACCCTCCCGGAAACGCCGCTCCTGCTCGGGCCCCTCGAGCACCAGAGGAGGCACGGGCGCCGGCCTGCCCCGCTCATCCAACGCGACGAAGGTCGTGTAGGCGGAAGCGGTCTTCTCGCGCAGACCGGTCATCAAGTCTTCGGATTCTACTTTAACGCCGACTTCCATCGACGTACGTCCCACGTAGTTGACAGAAGCGTGGAGGATCATCACCTGGCCCATTTTCACCGGATGGAGGAAGTCGACTCGATCCATCGAGGCGGTCACGACCTGGCGCCGGCAATGCCGGTGAGCGCACACGGCCGCCGCGATATCGATCAAATGGAGGACCTTGCCGCCCAGGACGTTCCCCAGGATGTTGGCGTCGTTCGGCAGCACCAGCTCGGTCATCACGACTTGCGACGCCGCTGCCGGTTTCGGCTCGAGGGCGCCGGACTCCGCCGGTGAAGAGCTCAGACTCCCTCCTTCGCCTTCTTCACGGCTTCCGTGAGCAGAGGGAGGATCTCGAAGGCATCGCCGACCACGCCGATGTCGGCCGTCTTGAGGATCGGGGCTTCCGCGTCCTTGTTGACCGCGATGATGGTGCGGGAACTGCGCATTCCGGCGAGATGCTGGATCGCGCCGCTGATCCCGACCGCCACGTACAACTTGGGGCTGACCGTCACGCCGGTCTGGCCGACCTGATAGTGATGAGGGACCCAACCCGCGTCGACCACCGCGCGCGACGCGCCGACCGCGCCTCCCAGGGCTCGCGCGAGCGACTCGACCAGATGGAAGTTCTCGGGACCTTTGAGCCCGCGTCCTCCCGAAACGACGATGTCCGCTTCCTGGAGATCGACCATGTCG
>CAMPIC010000163.1 GCA_946886185.1 uncultured bacterium | reverse complement strand
CTCCGGAGGAGTCCAGGTCCTGGCTGTGCACGGCACGTCAGGCACACTCCGCGACGGGATTCGCTCGCGAGGGGGCTTCGTCGGAGCGGCAGGAGTCTGCGCACCGTTGCCGCCGGAAGGCACCGCCACCGAGACGTGCTCATGCCCGATGAGCTTCGCGACGTCGACTCCTCGATCGACCGGACGCGGTCCACGGATCGCATCGATTTCATAGGCGGAGAAGAGCTGCGGCGCAACCGCGGTCGCTCCGATCTCCGACTCCAGGAGCGACGCCAGCGCGCGCGCGGAATCCGGCTCTCCGTGAGTGACGAAGACCCACTTCGGAAGCTTGCTCGCGGTGCGGATCCAACGGAGCAGCTCGGATTGATCGGCGTGGCCCGACAGACCGTGGATGTTCAGGAACCGGCCGTTCACCGGAACGTCCCGCCCGTGCATGCGCAGAGTGCGCGCTCCTTGCAAGAGACGCTGTCCGCGAGTACCGGGCGCCTGATAGCCGACCAGGCAGAGCAGCGTGTCCGGGTCCGGCATCCGATGCTCGATGTGATGGAGGATCCGCCCTCCGGTGAGCATGCCACTTCCGGAAATAATGACGCGCGGGCCTTTGAGCCCGTTGAGCTGCTTCGACTCCGAGCTGGTGCGGTGGAAGTGCACGTTCCTCGGGAACAGCTTGCTCTCCCCGCGCGGATCGAGACACTGCCCGATGCGGTGCTCCTCGGAATACTTCGAGTAGATCTCGGTCGCGTTCACCGCCATGGGGCTGTCGATGTGGATCGGCACCTCCGGCAGCGCCCCCGACTCCATCATGTCGCGCAGCACGAGCGTGACCTGCTGAGCTCTTCCCACCGCGAAGGAAGGAATCAGCACCACGCCGCCTCGCTCGAAGGTGGTGCGGAACGGCTGGGTGATCTGATCCGCGAAGCTCGTCTTCTCGTGCAGCCGGTCGCCGTAGGTCGATTCGACGATCAGGACGTCGCAGTCCGGGAGGTCGTGCGGGTCGCAATGCAGCGGCATGTCGTAGCGCCCGACATCTCCGCTGAACACGATCTGGAGAGGCGCGCCACCCGACTCGCGCACCTCCATCTCGACCATGGCGGAGCCGAGGATGTGTCCGGCGTCGCGAAACCGCACGCGCAGCTCCGGCGAAAGAGTCAGCCACTCCTCGTAATCGATCGTCCGGAACTGCTTGAGCGCTTTGGTCACGTCGCGATTGGTGAAGAGCGGGACGGCGACCTCGTGCTTGCTGAATCCTTTGCGATTGGCGTAGCGCGCGTCTTCTTCCTGAAGCTTGGCCGCGTCGCGGAGGAGGATGTCGGCGAGATCGAGCGTCGCGGGAGTGCAGTAGATCGGTCCGCGATACCCTTGATGCACCAGCCGCGGAAGAGATCCCGCATGGTCGATGTGCGTGTGCGTGAGGAGGAGCGCGTCGACTTCTTTCGGATCGAAGATCGGCGGGCGCCAATTGAGCTCCCGCAGCGCCTTCAGGCCCTGGAACATTCCCGCGTCGACCAGAACCTGCTTACTGCCGATTCGCGCCAGATAGCGCGATCCCGTGACCGTCCCCGCTCCCCCGTGAAATGACAGCTGCATCTGGCTCCCGATCGTCTTCGTGCCGCACAACGAGCAAATCGATCCAGGACTTCAAGCGTGCTGGTCGGATCGTTGATCCGTAGCGGAGTTTGGCCGACCCGCGCTCGCGGCCTCGAATGCCGCGATTCGGAGCTTACCGCATGAAGCGATCAGCGTGGGAGGCGCACCAACTTGCGCTCACGAACGGCGTCGCCCGCGAGCAGGCGGAGCGCGTAGACACCGGCCGGCGCGTCTTCCGCCTGCCATTCGACCTGGTGCGGCCCCGCATCGCGCATTCCTCGATCGAGGAGAGCGACGAGACGACCGGATGGGTCGACGACCAACAATTCCACTTCGGATGCTTCCGGCAAGTCATAGACGACGCGGGTGAAGGAGGAGAACGGATTGGGGCTCGGCAGTCCCAGATGCAGCCCGTCGGCTACATTCCCGGCGGGAACGTCCGCGCTTTCCAGCCACTCGTCATACAGACCCTGCAGGACATCGATCGGATCGGTCGAGCCGGTGGTGTTGTTGACATTGAGGTCGAGGAAGAGATCGTTGACCGGATCGTGCGGCTGCGCGACGCGGAGGAACGCGGAGATGGCGGACTTGGTGGTGCAGCGCGTGTCCGCGCGCGGACGCTTGGCCGCCTGCAGCGCCGCCATCAACCGATCCGCGAGCGATCCATCCGTGGTGACGAAGGCGGTCTCCATGTCGGCGATGATTTCGGGGCCGAGCAGGATGTTGCCTTGAATCGAGTAGGTCGGGGTGGTGATGTGCCCCTTCCAGTCGATGCAATTCGTGCCCGTGAACGCAGCCGACCGTCCCCCATCCACGCGATCCACGATCCCGTACTGCCGTACGCCCGGATTGCCTTGCGCGTCGTTGGCCACGAGCGAGTCGATGATCGCTTCCGGCGCATATCCCTGATTCATGAGCATCCGCGCGTACTGCTGGTTCTGCGAATTCCAGAACGACTGCGTATGGACCACTCCCACCCCCGGGTGCACGTCGCTCAGGATAATCGATCCCGATACGCACGAGGCGCCCGCGCTTCCCACTTCACCGGTCACCGGATCGATCGCCGCGATCGAGAACGTCGCCGCCGCTTTCACGGGGAAAAGGGCCGCGATTCCGAGTGCGAGCAGGGAGAGATGGATGATCTGGCGCATGCTGTCCTCCGGGAGAGATGGATGCTGGAGATGGGCGGACACGGGGACCAGGCCCGTCATCTTCTGTGCCCGACGAGTATAGGCAATGCCCACCCGCCATGCCAGGCTAGCGGCGTTGACATTTGTCCACGGGTTAAACCGCACCGCAGGAATCGAACCCTCCAAGAGTCGATACGATGCCGGCCCATGACCCGTGACTGTCGAGGATGCCCCTAGCCGGGTGGCGGAAGGCGTCTCGCAACCCGACTAGTCAGAACCCAGCATTTCGTTGAAGAAATCATGTCGCGAATCCGGTGCCGCCGACGCACTAGGGGGTGAGAGCAACGAGGAATGAGGCGACTGCCCCCCCTCGAGCTCGGATCGAAGAACCACCTGAATCAGAAGGAGCTGAGCCATGAAGAAGATGCTGGCCAACCTGGGAATGGTGATGGTCCTGGCAGTGAGCGCCGCCTCGGCGGCCGACCTTCCGTACGAAGACGATCCGGGAAACGGCGGAGGAGGAGGAGGCGGTGATGCCGACGTGCAACTCAGCGCCAACTCGGGGCGAGATCTCCCCTACGAAAACGGAGGGCAGGACGATCCCGACGACCAGAGCGGCGTTTCCTGGATCAATGAGATCGCGCACATCCTGTCCTGGGTGAGGATCATCCGTTGACCGCTCGCCTTCCCCATCAACACCTCCAGTTACTCCTCGAGGGTCGTCCGCGGCACACGGACGACCCTCTTCGCATCTGACCGGTCCACCGTACGTAGTAGCCGTGCTTCAAGCGCACCTCGGCGCCCGGACTCCGCAGCCTCGTCACACGTTCGGTGCATCTCGAGGCGCTGGAACGACACATTCGAAAAGCAAACTGTTTACAGCTCAGGTTCCCCAGCAAGTAGCCGGTGTGGTCAAGTCGCACGCGATCCCCGGCGAAAAGGTGATCGGATGAGCCTCCTTGTCCACGCTCGCGCCCTGTGACCTGGCGGCATACACTGGCAAGGGCTGTACACGAGTCCGATTCGAAGCCGAAAACGCATGAACCGGAGCAGCGTGAATCTGGGGCAGATCGGGTGCAAGGCGGGTTGACAGTTCCTCGGTGGCGCTGGATGCGATGGGAGATCCTGCTCCTCGCATTGTCCATCTGTGCAAACATCGCGTTCTTGGATCACGATCTGCCGGACGTGACCCATCCGGATGAGCCCAAAGTCGTACGTCGAGCAATGGCGATGGGGACGGGGGACCTCAATCCCCACTTCTTCCTCCACCCGACGCTCTGGATCTACTGCCTTTTCGCGGTGCAGGGGTTCGGGGTCGCGTTGGGCCTGCTATTGGGTTGGTTCGACAACCTGAGCGACTTGGAGGCTCGCGCCTTCCTGGACCCGAGCTACTTCTTCCTCGCAGCCCGCGTCCTGACCGCGTTGCTCGCTACCACTACGGCCTGGCTCTCGTGGACTTACGCGCGGCGATTCGGCGCGGTAGCGGGGGTGATCGCTTCCGGACTCGTGGCGGTTCTTCCCCCGGTGGTTCGCTACGCGCACATCGCGACTCCGGACATCCCGATGAGCTTCGCCGTCCTGCTCGTCGTGATCAGTTCCGTCCGAGCGTGCCTCAACCCCGGCGATCCAACGCGCCGGTTGCTCCTGGCAGCAGTGTTCGCCGGCATTGCGACTTCGATCAAATACAACGGAAGCATGAGCATTGCCTGCGTGATTGCGGCCACGACCGCGATCGGACTGGGACGACGGTGGCGCTGGCGGCGCGTGATCGCGACCGGCTTCCTCGCGACCATGGTCTCGCTCTTGACGCTCCTCGCGACGTCACCTTTCATCGTATTGGAGTGGTCGATGTTCCTCGCCGGACTCACCGCCGTTCGCGATGGATCCATCACGATCGCAGGCAGCGCCCCCGACTCGCTCTATTATGCCCGCCAGCTCGTGTCGCAGTTCGGACCGGTCGTGCTCGTGGCGTCGCTCGCCGGAGGAGCGCTCTTGGCGCGCGGCGCGTTCGGCTCGGAGGGTCGGACGTTCCTGCTCATCGGACTCGCATTCATCGCGCCATACGCGACGGCACTGCATCTGGCCGATGACAAACAGATCCGACACATTCTCCCAATCGTCCCGCTCGTAGCGATCATGGCCGGATGCGCCGGGGAATGGGTGTTTCGCAAGGTATCCGTTCAGAAGGCACATCAGAGCAGGCGTTGGTCGGCGGCGTCGATCGTAGTCGTCGCTCTAATTTTCGCAGCGTTCGTACAGCCCGTCACTATGACCGTGCGCGTGCTCGAAACGTTTGCCGAACCGACCGCTCCCGCGAGCGCCTCGAGGTGGCTGAGGGATCACCTGCCACGGTCCACCGCGACGTTCATCGACGCTTACTCCCGCGTGACCCTTCCTCCCGACCGCGAAACGGTGGAGGCAAGGGTGGCCGCGTGGCGGCAAAGCGATGATCCAGCTTCACGACAGCTGGCGCGAGTCTATGCGCGATACCTGGATTCCGGCGCGGCGGAGCATGGGTTTCGATTGTTGCCCACCGAGTCCATGGGACTGAACACGTTCGCATCGGGGTACGATGTCCGGTTGGATTACACAGATTCCAGGTTGGATTCGGTTTCCTGGGTGATCGCCCCGGACTGGAGCCTCCGGCCGACCGGCCGCGAGCAGCGTGACGCGTTCTACCGGCGCGTGCAACAAGACTTCCGCAGGGTCCACACCGCGCGAGACAACGAGGGGCAAGTCGTGTTGGTGTTTGCGCGCGATCCTATGGATTCTGCTCGGGAGTGACGAGAAACACAACGACCTGTTCCTGGAACGGGTTCCCCGCGCGATGGCCGGTTCCACCCTCGATGTGGAATCCCGATCCTGCAGGATAGTCGACCGCCGTCTCGTCGTAGGTCATTCGCAGCGTCCCGGTCACGACCCAGCCGGAATGGCCCCGCACGCATCGATTGGGGTCGACGAAGCCGGGCTCGAACCACAGGAGCGTGACCGGCGTGCCGGGCAGCCGCTTCTTCCGTTCGAGCGGATGCGCTCCCTGTTCCCATTCCATGGCATCGAACGAGAAGTCGACATGCGCCATGACTCTGCTACCCGTCCTTGGTTGGAAACCCCACGGCGAGGCGAACCGAGTACGCCTCCCGGTCGGGGCTCGGGGCCGGTTCATTCCTGCGGTTCGCCGCACCCTCTGAATTCGCCTCGCGTCGGCAGTCCTCGCGAACGCTCTGCTCCTCTAAAACTGCGCGGTCTCGGTCGAGTCCTCCAGCGCCAGTGTGGAGGCCAGTCCTCCGGATACCACCTGCATCACTTCGTCGAAGTAGCCCGTCCCGACCTCGCGCTGGTGCCGCGTGGCGGTGTATCCATGCGCTTCCGCCGCGAACTCTTTCTCCTGCAGCGTGGAGTATGCCGCCATCCCACGATCGCGATAATCGCGCGCCAGCTCGTACATCCCGTGGTTGAGTTGATGGAATCCCGCCAGCGTGACGAACTGGAACTTGTACCCCATCGCGCCCAGCTCCCTTTGGAACCGGGCGATGGTATCGTCGTCCAGGTGTTTCTTCCAGTTGAACGACGGCGAGCAGTTGTAGGCGAGCATCTTTCCGGGGAACTCCGCGTGCACCGCTTCCGCGAATCGGCGCGCCTCCTCCAGATCCGGAGTCGAGGTCTCGCACCAGACCAGATCCGCATACGGGGCATAGGCGAGCGCGCGGGCGATGGCACACTCGAGCCCACCGCGCAGACGGTAGAACCCTTCGGGCGTGCGCTCGCCGGTGAGGAACTTCCGATCCCGAGGGTCGACATCCGAAGTCAGGAGCTTGGCGCTGTCGGCATCGGTGCGCGCGATGATCAAGGTCGGGACATCGAGGACGTCCGCGGCCAAGCGTGCCGCCACCAGCGTGCGGATGAATTGGCA
>CAMPIC010000162.1 GCA_946886185.1 uncultured bacterium | reverse complement strand
CGGTAGTGTCGAGCGTTTAGGATCACGGAGAATCGCGTCGCTTCCGAGCAAATCATTCGTGATCAGATCGAAGATCACGGATTTCCTGGACTACTCGATGAGGGATCCGTTTCCAAGAGAGTCAGCGGCGCGTTTCAACGGGGTCGAGGGTGACCACGGTGTGTGGTCACCCATCGACTGCCGAGGTGACCTCGCTGTGATCACCCTTCGAGTGCCGCGGTGACCTCGCTGTGATCACCCTTCGAGTGCCGCGGTGCCGTAGCTCTGATTGCATTCGATCGCGGGAGGCGATCACGAGCAGTGGCCACTCACCAGCCTTCCGCGATCAGAAGCGGAGGTTGACGAGATTCAGGGCGACTTCTCGATCCTTGTTTCCGAGGAGGTCGCTCCGCGAGGCCATCATCACGGTGGGCGGTTCCAGATTGCGGATCAAGCTCGACTCTTCTTCGGCATCGTCATCCTCGTCGACGGATTCGATGTCTCCTTTGGGCTCCGGACGCGCGACCACATAGACGATGCCGATCACGAGTCCAGTAGCCGCTCCGATCGCGGTTCCCCACTTCAAGCAGTCGACCGTGCTGGTGTCCTCATCGTCTTCGATGAGGGCGTACGCTCCTCCCAGCACCAAACCGGTGCCCGCGCCGTAGAGAGTGGTGCGAAAGATCGATTTGCCCGGATTGGAATCGCCTTGCTCTCTCTCTTCGATCACCTGCGCGCTCGCAGTGCCGTACAAACAGGAGCTCGCGATCAGCGAGCCGGCCAGCAACCAAGATGAAAGTTGAACCTTCATGATGTACCTCGAATCGGTGTAAAGCCCCGATGTGCGCAAGCTCCGGAGAGTTCGCCCGGATTGCTCTCGAGCGAGCGTCTCTTTGCGAACGGACGACCGTGCGAACCAACGCTGGAGCAGCGCCCGAGGGGATCGGGCAATCCGTGTGCCACCCGGCACAGCGCCGAACGAAGGCCGGCGCGCGCTCGATGACAACTGACCGGCGCGAATCGGCGAACGGTCGCGCGCGGGTCAGAGCTCATGGATGAGGAAGCAGAGTTTCGGATATCTGGTTGCGATCAGGGAAAGCGAGAAGCCGCGCAAGTCAGCTCGTGACACAGGAGTCGGCGACGATCGAACAACCGTACACCGGGAGCTTGGCGAGAGGAACGTCGTCTCCGTGGAGAATCCTTTCCACATAGCGCTGGCCCGCGTTGTCTCCTTGATGCCCGCGCGCGGAGGTGATTCCTCCTTGGTAGCGGAGATCCCCCCGCGGATCGTAGACCAGCATCTGCCCCGAGGTTTGCATTCCCATCGCGATCGCGCGCTTTCCGTCCTCGTCGATTCGGATCTCGGCTCCGAGCTTTCGAGCGTCCCGGCAGAGTCCGGTTTCGATCCACGAGTCGGGCTCCGTACCAGGTTTGAAGGCGAGCAGTACGGGCCGGCAGACACGAGGCGAGTGCGTCAGGATCTTGGCGAGCTCCGCGATGGTGGCGCGGGAGCAAGGACATCGGGGATGCACGGCCATGAGAAGCACGAACTCATCCGGTCGCTCCTCATCGCGAAACTCCGCCGGTATCCGCGCCGGCCCTTCGGCGGTCGACCCGGGCGCCGCGCTGTACCGCCAGAGGACGACCGAAGCGGACGCGATCAACGCGACCCAGGCGCCGAGAGCGGCCGTGAGCCAGAGAGGCTTGGGCCGGGGTTTCATGCGGCGCCCCGCGCTGGCGACAGCTCGGGGGAGAGCCATCGGTCGAGCGCCTGTTGCAGATCCTCCCTGCGCACCGGCTTGGACAAGTAATCATCCATGCCGCAGGCCACGCACTTCTCGCGATCGCCCGCGAGAGCATTCGCCGTGAGCGCGACGATGGGAAGTCTCTTGCCGTTCCTGCGCCGCCGGATCTCCACGGTCGCATCGTAGCCGTCCATTTCGGGCATCAGGCAGTCCATGAAGACGAGGTCGTACTCGAAGCTGTCGCACATCTGCACCGCTCGTACTCCATCGATCGCGGTGTCCACCGTGCAGCCCAGCTTTTCGAGGATGCGGACGACCAATCGGCGATTGACGCTGTTGTCTTCCGCCACCAGAACGCGTCCCAGGCGCGATGCCTGGATTTGTTGCAACGGCGGAACGGCGGGCGCGTTCGATTCACCGTTTGCCGCAATTTCAAAGACCACGGTGGATCGCGGAGCGCCCTCCTCGCCGGCGTCGAGCCCCGACCTCGACGACAGCCAGGCGTCGGCGATCGCCTCCAGGAGGAGTTTGGTCCGAACCACCGGTTTCATGAGGAAGCGGTGGAATCCGGCTTCGAGGAAGAGCCGCGCATGGGATCGTTGTCCGGCGGACGTGAGCAAGATGAGCGCGGTCTGGTGGAGCGCGGGATCGCTTTTGATCAGTCCCGCGAGCGAGGCGCCGTCCATCTCCGGCATCAGGTAGTCGAGGAGCGCAATGTGGTACGGATCACCTTCGGCCACGGCCGTGGAAAGCTTCTCGAGTGCCTCGCGCCCCGAAACTGCGCAATCATGCCTCAAGTTCCACGCCTTGAGCTGCTCGTGGAGGACGCGGCGATTGTCCTCGTAGTCATCCACGATCAGCAGTCGGGCGTTCGAGAGATCGGTGGTCCGAAGAAGCGCGCGGCTGTCTTCCGTGGAGGCGGGACATTCCGTTCCTTGCAGCGGAAGGGTGAAGTAGAAGGTGGATCCCTGTCCCGGCACGCTCGTCAGACGGATCGTGCCTCCCATGAGCTCGGCGAGTCGGCGGCTGATTGCGAGACCGAGCCCCGTGCCTCCGAACTTTCGCGTGGTCGAGGCGTCCACCTGGCTGAATTCGCGGAAGAGAATGTCCTGCTTCTCCAGCGGGATTCCGATGCCGGTGTCCGTGACCGCGCACTGGATCGCTTCTCCCGCGTCTCCTTCTGCCGAGCGCAATCTGGTCACCTCGACGAGGACGTGGCCGCGTTCGGTGAACTTGATGGCGTTGCCGATCAGGTTGAGCAGGATCTGGCGGGTGCGTCCCGGGTCGTTGCACAGATCCGCCGGGACATCCGGAGCGATGCGCGTGATGAGCTCCAGCCCCTTCGCCTCGGCCTGGCCGGAGAGCAATCCGGCGACATCCTCGAGTGCGTCCTGGAAGCTGAAGCTGGTCGTTTCGATCTCGAGCTTGCGCGCGTCGATGCGCGAGAACTCCAGGATGTCGTCGATGACCGAGAGCAGCACTTCGCCCGAGCCTCGAATGGTTTGGGCGAACTCCCGTTGGTCCTCGCTCAAGTTCGTGTCGAGGAGCAGATTGGTGAATCCGATCACGCCGTTCATCGGCGTGCGGATTTCGTGGCTCATGACGGCGAGGAATTCGCTCTTGGCGCGATCGCCCGCTTCCGCTCTCTCCTTGGCAAAGACCAGCTCGAGGGTCCGTTCGCGAACGCGCTCCTCGAGCTCGGCGGTGAGCTGTTCATTGGTGGCGCGCTGCTCGCAGATGTTCCACATCTCTTTGCGCGATACCCAGCACGCCCAGATCAGGACCACATCCTCGAACACCACCCAGACGGCGTGCTCGACCACGCGCCAGGGAGAGGCCATCACAACGCCGTAGACCGACTGCGGAAACCACATCCCGCGCACCAGGTGGTCGAATGCGACGACTGCCGATGCCGTGGCCAGAACTCTCCAGTCCCGGTAGCAGGCGAGGAACGCGAGCGAACCGAAGACGTGGAAGTGCGTCTCGATCCGTCCGCCGGTCAGGTGGATGAAGAGAGCGGAGAAGCTCACCTGGCTGACGGCCGCGGCCTGGCGCGTGTACCACTTGCCGGGTGCGTAGATTGCGAGCAGCATGGGTGGGATCGCGAAGATCCCGCCCAGGATCAGTGCGGCGTAGACATGGATGTGGATCGTGCTGACCGCGCCCGCCCAAGTGCGCGGCGAAACGGTGAGGGCCAGCACGATCGCGACCGGCCACTGCACCGCCATGAGAATGAGGAAGAGGCGATCGGTCTGCTTGTAGACCGCCTGCTCCGACTCCGAGAAGAGGGCGCGCATCCGATCGCCGAGGGAAATGTCCATGGAGTGCTCGGCGACCATAGGTTGCGCTCCGTATCCTGAAGGCGCGGGCCTGGCCCTCGAGGTGATCGATCCTGGGGCATTTGCCCCAAATGCGAGAAGGCGAGGAATTTGAGATTCCTCCCTACGTAGTCGTCCCGCAGCGGACCATTCTTTAGGCGCCTTCGAACGCGCTTCGACCTCCCGTCGGAGGCGCCCGCGCCCGGGCGGTACGCGGAATCCACGACGCGCCTACCGGCACTCCCGCGTCGACCCGGTCGCTTCCAGGCAGAAGAATCTCCAATCGGAGAGCGAACTTGCCGGACGGTCGCCCGTTGGGCGCCCGCGAGGACCGTACGGACCTGAATTCCTGAGGAGTGTGTCGGATGCGCCACGATCGACGTTCCTGGGCAGAACCGTTCCGCATCAAGATGGTCGAACCGCTTCGGATGACGAATCGATCCGAGCGGGAGCGCGCCGTCGCCGCAGCCGGATGGAACACCTTCCTGCTTCGCAGCGAGGATGTGTACATCGATCTCTTGACGGACTCCGGCACGAACGCGATGAGCGACCGGCAGTGGTCGGCGATGTTCCTGGGGGATGAAGCGTACGCCGGTTCAGCCAGCTTCTATCGGCTGGAGGCCGCGGTTCAACGATTCTACGGATTCCGCCACGTCATCCCCACGCATCAAGGGCGGGGCGCGGAGCACATGCTCAGCCGAATCGCGATCGAACCGGGCGCCGTCGTCCCCGGCAACATGTACTTCACGACCACGAAGGCGCATCAGGAGCTGGCGGGAGGGCGCTTCGTCGACGTCATCATCGAGGACGCGCACGATCCGAGGTCCGAGCATCCGTTCAAGGGAAACGTGGACCTGGGAAAGCTCGAGCGGCTCATCGCCGAGCATGGCGCGGACAAGATCGCGTACCTCTGCGTCGCCGTGACGGTGAACATGGCGGGCGGCCAGCCGGTCAGTCTCGAAAATCTCCGGGGCACGAGCGAGCTGTGCCGGCGTCACGGAATTCGCCTGTTCCTCGACGCCACCCGCGCGGTGGAGAACGCCTGGTTCATCCAACAGCGCGAACCGGGATATCAGAACGAATCGCTCGCGAGCATCCTTCGCAAGATGTGCGACTGCGCCGATGGATGCACCATGTCCGGAAAGAAGGACTGCCTGGTCAACATCGGAGGATTCCTCGCCCTCAACGACGACGATCTCGCTGACGAAGCCCGCAACGTGTGCGTGCTTTTCGAAGGACTGCACACCTATGGCGGCCTGGCCGGCCGCGACATGGAGGCGATGGCTGCCGGGATCGTCGAGTCGGTGCAGGACGACTATATGGACGCGCGCATCGGTCAGGTCCACTACCTGGGCAACACCCTCATCGAGGAAGGCATTCCGGTCGTGCATCCGCTGGGCGGGCATGGAGTCTTCATCGATGCGGCGTCATTCCTACCGCACATTCCACGGGAGGAGTATCCGGCGCAGGCGCTGGCGGCGGCGTTGTACCTCGATTCCGGTGTGCGCGCGATGGAGCGAGGCGCAGTTTCGGCGGGTCGGGACCCGGACACGGGAAGAAATCTCTTTCCGGCGCTCGAGCTCGTGCGCCTGACCATTCCCCGGCGCGTCTACACGCAGGCCCACATGGATGTGGTCGCGGAGTCGGTGGTGGCGCTTCGGCAAGAGCGCGAGAAGATTCGGGGACTGCGCTTCACGTATGAACCGAAGCGCCTTCGTTTCTTCCAGGCGCGGTTCGAGCCGATTCCGAGATGACGTGGAAAGTGTGGAATCGAGAAGCGCGGGTGGATCACCGCTTCGAGTTTACGTTCCCGCGGGGAAGGTGTGAACCGCGAGGGCATTGCGCCGGCTCCGGATGACCTACCGATGGCACGGTTCCTGCCGCTGCAGGAGCGGACCCAAACAGAAACACCGATTCCAGGAATTCGGAATCGGGGAAGGAGCACGCCATGAATTGGGATCAGATCGAAGGCAACTGGAAGCAGATTCGCGGCAAGGTCCGCGCGAAGTGGGGCGAGCTGACGGATGACGAGATCGACCGGATCAAGGGAGAGCGAGATATTCTGATCGGGAAGATCCAGGAGAAGTACGGCCTGGCGCGCGAGGACGCCGAGAGAGAAGTGCGCGACTGGGCGGGAGCGCTGCGCATCTGATGTCAGCCAGCGCGATCCTGTGGCGGAGACTGGATACGCCGGGACTGGAAGCCTGCAGACTCGAGCGCCCGGGACCGCTATGGGTGCTGCGCGGTTCCGCCGTGTTCGTGTACGAGCTCCGACCGTGCCGATTGAGCTACGTCGTCGAATGCGATGAACAGTGGCGCACTTCCAGGGCCACGGTCGACGGGTGGATCGACGTGGAACCGGTTTCGATCGAGATCCACGCCGACTCCACCGGTCGATGGACGCTGAACGGCGGGAGCGGCTCGCGGTCGCGGGAAGCATCGACATCGATCTCAACTTCAGTCCATCCACGAACCTCCTGCCGATTCGCCGCCTCAGCCTGGCAATCGGACAAGAAGCGCCCGTACGGGCCGCGTGGCTGCGCTTTCCCGAGCTCACGCTCGAGCCGCTACAGCAACGCTACCGGCGCACGGGCCCTGGCTCCTACGGCTACGAGA
>CAMPIC010000161.1 GCA_946886185.1 uncultured bacterium | reverse complement strand
CTCTCCCTCCTGGTGGGGGGACGGCCCGCGATCGTCGAGCCGTGGCTGCCCACTCTCTTCTGGGGAACGGTGGCGCCTCCCTACGTGGTGGCATGCGTGGCCAGCTTCGGCGCGTTCGTGGTCTACCGCCTGACCCGCGATCTCTCCAAGGCGCGCGAGCTCGGAAGCTACCGCCTGGAGGAACGAATCGGCGCAGGAGGAATGGGCGAGGTATGGCGGGCGCGGCACCGGCTGCTGGTCCGCCCCGCCGCGGTTAAGCTGATCCGCCCGGAAGCGCTCGGGGACAACCATGCGATGGCGGTGCGCCGGTTCACGCGGGAGGCCCAGGCCACCGCAGGACTGCGATCTCCGCACACCATCGAGCTGTACGATTTCGGGATCGCGGCCGACGGCACGTTCTACTACGTCATGGAGCTGCTGGATGGAGTCGACCTACGGACGCTCGTCGATCGGTTCGGGCCGATCCCGGCGGCGCGCACCGTCCATCTCCTCAAACAGGCGAGCCATTCGCTCCTGGACGCACACATGCACGGCCTGATCCACCGGGACGTCAAGCCTGCCAACCTGTTCGCCTGCCGGCGCGGTCCCGATTTCGATTTCGTCAAGGTCCTCGACTTCGGACTGGTCAAGGACACCACCGCCACGGGGGACGACCGATCCCAGCTCACTCAGGACGGATTCACGAGCGGCACCCCCGCGTTCATGTCGCCGGAAGCGGCCATGGCCAAGACGATCACCGATCCGCGGAGCGACCTCTACTCCCTGGGATGCGTCGCGTATTGGCTCATCACCGGACAGCTCGTGTTCGAGGGGGGATCGAGCATCTCGATCCTGGTGCAGCATGCGAAGGATCGACCCGCGCCCCCGTCCACGCGAACGGAGCTGGCGGTGCCGCGCTCGCTCGACAACCTGATTCTCGCCTGTCTGGAAAAGGAGCCGGAGAATCGTCCCACCTCCGCGAGGCAGATGATGGAGGAGCTCGAACGGATCGAGGCGGAATGCGGCGCCTGGACGAATCGCGACGCGGAACGCTGGTGGCAGATCTACCTGCCTGCCTCCGCCGAAGATCCGGCCCGCCGTCCGGATCGCGACGCGACGGTCCTGCTGGCTCGGTGACGGCGGCGCAGGGAGATCCCGCTCCGGGACTGTGCGGAACGTGCCGGTTCTCCCGGGTGATCGAGAATAGACGGGGATCGCGCTTCTGGCTGTGCGGCAGATCGGAGACCGACCCGCGCTACCCCAAATATCCGCCTCTTCCCGTCTGGTCGTGCGTGGGATATCTCAAGGAATCGACAGCGTCTGACCCGGATAGATCGAAGACGAGCCCAGACCGTTGAGCGCTTTGATCTCCGTCACGCTGGTGTTGTAGCGGCGCGCCAGGCTCCAGAGTGTGTCGCCTTCCGCCACGCGATGCTCCTGGCCGGAAGACTTCCCGTTGAGCTTCTGCACGTAGAGCTCATACGTCTCGGTGAACACAGCCACGTGATAGTGAGGCGGGTGGCGTTCCTTGGTAGCCTCGATCACGCCCTTGCCTTCCAGCGAAAGGAACGTCTTCTCCAGCCAACGCCTGCCCGTGCGCGTGCGCGGGATCCGGAAGTCGATCGCCATCCCCGTGGGGTGGACGGAGAGCTCGGAAGCATTGCGAGGCTGCTCGCACAGCGGGCGCGTCAAGCTCGTCACGACCAGCTTCTCGCCGGTGGCGTCCTTGTACTGTGAGGCGAGACGCTCGATGAAGGTCTTTACCTGCGGTCTGGCATAGGGATAGGAAACGCCGGCCAGCTCGTAGGCGCGATTGCCGGGGACCTTCACGAGGTAGCCTTCCTCGGCGAACTTGTGGATTTGGGATCCACTCTCGAGGAACGAATAGTTCTGATGCTTGGCGGCGCGATTTTGCGCGAGCATCGAATCGCGGGACCCGCGGAGGCTGGACGCCTGGGCAGGGGCCACGACGATCAGGAACGAAACCGAAAATAGTGCGGCACGGAGCAAGCCGAGACGCTGCGTGAAAGGAGTCCGCATCGTCAGGGAGTCCCTCCCTAAATCAAAGAGTTCGAGAACGAAGCATCCACCCAGAAGCCGAGACGAAACCCCCGACCCGGCGAGACTGCCTCTCTCGAATCCACATCCTTGTGATCGTTCGAGACCCGTCCACCAATCGCCCCGTATCGAGTAAGTCTAGGCGCTGGGCGGGACCGCTTCAACCCTGGAAAGCCGAGAAATTCGAGCCGGGTCAGGCACCGACCTGGTCTACCTACCCCTATCGGTCCGCGCTGGACCGTTCTTCAGCATCACGTGCGGCTTTTTCAGCAGGGCCGAGGACAGCCCGTCTTTTCGATGCATGCGCTATGCTGTTGCCCGAGTGCTCAACCAGGAAGCATCCATCGTGGGAGGTGGGAGGAATGACCAGCCAGGACCGGGCCTACAACCCGTTCGAGACCGCTCAGAAACAGTTCGATCGCGTCGCCGACATGCTCGATCTCAATTCGGCGAGCCGCGAGCTGCTGCGCAATCCGCTCCGCGAGTACTCCTTCGCGGTTCCGATCCGGATGGACGATGGATCGAAGCGGGTCTTCCGGGCGTTTCGCGTCCAGCACAACGACGCGCGGGGAGCGTGCAAGGGAGGGGTCCGTTTCCATCCGCTCGAGACGCTGGACACGGTCCGCGCGCTCTCGATGTGGATGACCTGGAAGTGCGCGGTGGTCGACATTCCGCTGGGGGGCGGAAAGGGCGGCGTGATCTGCGATCCGCACAACCTGAGCCCCTCGGAGCAGGAACAGATCTGCCGAGGCTGGGTGCGGCAGATCTTCCGCAACGTGGGCCCGCACACCGACGTGCCGGCGCCGGACGTGATGACCTCTCCGCAGCACATGCTCTGGATGCTGGATGAGTTCGAGACGATGACCGGCTCCCGGCAGCCCGGATTCATCACGGGAAAGCCGGTGCACATGGGCGGTTCGCAAGGGCGTACCGAAGCGACCGGCTACGGGTTGGTCTACACGCTGCGGGAAGCGCTTCGCGAACGAGGGCTCCGTCCGGATCAGACCACCGCGTCGGTCCAGGGATTCGGCAACGTCGCGCAGCACGCGATCGAGCTCTTCCACCGGATCGGAGGTCGTGTCAACGCCGCGGCGTGTTGGGATCATACCGACAAGACCGCGTATACCTACCGCCGGGATTCGGGAATCGATCTCGCGGAGTTGCGCGGAATCTCCGACCGGTTCGGCGGAATCGACAAGGAGAAGGCGGCCGCGCTCGGATATGAGCGATTGCCCGGCGAGGCCTGGTTGGAAGAGCCCGTGGACATCCTGATTCCCGCCGCGATCGAGAACGAGCTGCGCGGGGACAACGTGGCCCGGATCCACGATCGAGTGAAGATCATCGCCGAAGGAGCCAACGGACCGGTCACTCCGGACGCGGACCGCGTGCTCGACGAGCGCGGCATCTTCGTCATCCCGGACGTGCTCGGAAATGCCGGCGGCGTGACCTGCAGCTATTTCGAGCAGGTGCAGAGCAACCTGAACTACTACTGGGAGAAGGAAGAGGTGCTGAGCAAGCTCGATACGAAGATGACCCACGCCTTCCACGCGGTCATCGAGCTGGCCAAGGAGCGCAATCTGGGGATGCGCGATGCGGTTTACGTGATCGCGGTTACGCGGGTCGCGCAGGCCTGCCGCGATCGCGGATGGGTGTAACCAGGGCGCCTGCGGTCGCGATAGGCGCTCGTCCGACGCGGTGGCGGACGGTTCTGCAGTTGCTGTCAGGACAGGCACTGCGGCGACGGGCTCTGGTTTCGGCGCGGTGTGGCACAACCGGAATGAATTGAATGCCAGAACCTCATGATCCGGTCGACCAGATCTTGCGTGACCTCGAGGAGCGCGCCAAGGAGCTCGGCTGCCTCTACCGCGTGGATGAGCTCCTCAGTCGGCCGGAAGCCACCGAGGAGGACCTGCAACAGCTCGTCGAGGAAATTCCCACCGGCTGGCAGTATCCGGAGTCGTGCCGAGCCCTGATCGTGATCGGTGATCGCGTCTATCCATCGAAGGGATTCACGGCGAGCGATCGCTTTCAAGCGGCCGCGATCTCGGTCGAAGGAGACGTGGTCGGCGAGGTCAGCGTCCACTATGTCGATGACGTTCCGCACGCCGAGCTCGGACCATTCCTGCGCGAAGAACAGCGCCTCATCCATGCAATCGCGGAGCGCATCGGCCATTTCCTGAGCCAGAAAAGGTTGCGCGCCGCCGTGGAGAGCTGGAAGACGGCGGTCGACGGAGGCGGTTCTCCCGCACAGCGCTGGACGGTGGTGGTCGAGTTCCTCCGTCACGCCGACGAGAAGCTCATGGTGCGGATCACGCGCCGGATGCTGAACCACCTCTGCTGGGGCGGCTATCCCGGAAGTGAAGAGATCCTACAGCGACTCGGCTCGGTTCCCGGCCTGGGCACCGAGCAGACCGAAGACGAGAACCGCCCGCTCGCGCGACCTGTCGGCTACGATCTCGCGAAGCTCACCGACGACACGTTCCGCCTCGCCGCGAAGAGCCTGACCGACGAAGAGATCACCGAATGCGTGCAACGGTGGATCCGGGAAGATCGCAGCAGTTTCCTCACCGACACCCTCGAAAACCTCAGCACCTCCGTTGCCGAAGTGACCGAGGCTTTGGAGCGCCATCGCGCGCTCGCGATCGAGTCGACGGAGCTTCCGCCCGCGGTCGTGACCAGCTTGCGAGTGTCGCTGCTGCGGCGATTCTTCAGCGACGAGATCGAGTTCATCAACATCGCCAAGGACCACGTCGACGTGGAGGACTTCTACCGCCTCCTCCGTCACGTCATCCATCCGGTCGGGAGTCACGGCAAGCTCGGCGGCAAGAGCGCCGGGCTCTTCCTCGCGCAGAACATCCTCCGCCGCACGGCCGGTCGGCACCCTCTGCTCGCGGAGATCAAGTTCCCCAAGACCTGGTACATCACCTCCGACGGGATCCTCGAGTTCATCCGCTTCAACAATCTCGAGGATGTCTACGTACGCAAGTACGACAAGATCGAGTACGTGCGCCAGGCCTATCCGTATCTGGTCCAGACCTTCAAGAGCGCCCCGTTCCCGCCGGAAATTTCGAGCCGGCTCGCCCTGGCGCTCGACGATTTCGATCAGCGCCCAATCATCGTGCGCAGCTCCAGCTTGCTCGAGGATCGCACCGGGTCGGCGTTCTCCGGAAAGTACAAGAGCTTGTTCCTGGCCAATCAAGGAACTCGCGAGGAGCGTTTGGTCGCGCTCCAGGATGCGATCGCCGAGGTGTACGCCTCCACCTTCGGACCCGATCCGATCGGATATCGAGCGGAGCGCGGACTGCTCGACGTACACGA
Organism: uncultured bacterium; assembly: GCA_946886185.1. Next base: position 1,345 of record CAMPIC010000161.1, on the reverse strand, counting down.
GGAAATGGGCATCATGATCCAGGAAGTGGTCGGAACGCGCGTCGGCCGCTACTTCCTGCCCGCGATGGCCGGCGTCGCCTTCAGCAAGAACGAGTTCCGCTGGTCGCCCCGCATCCATCGCGACGATGGATTGATCCGGCTCGTCCCGGGATTGGGCACGCGCGCGGTCGATCGCCTGACCGACGACTATCCCGTGCTCATCGCGCCCAAGCAGCCCGGCCTGCGCGTCAATTCCAGCGTGGAGGAAACCGTGCGGTACGCGCCGCGCAAAATCGATGTCATCGATCTCGAGACCAACCAGTTCGAGACGGTGGGCGTGAACGAGCTCATCCGGGAATACGGGGAGCAGTACCCGCAGCTCCGGCGCGTCATCTCCCTGGTCGATCGCGATCAGATCCGCAAGCCGCTAGGACTGATGCCCGATCTGAAGAAGACTGATTTCGTAGTGACATTCGACGGACTGATCCAGGACACCCCGTTCGTCGAACGCGTGCGCTTCCTGCTCCAGTTCTTGCAAGAGCAGATGCACGTGCCGGTGGATCTGGAGTTCGCGTGCGACGAGAACGACTTCTACATCGTGCAGTGCCGCCCGCAGAGCTCGTCGACCGAAAGCGTCCCGTCGGCCATTCCACGCGATCTCGATCCAGCGCAGGTCATCTTCACCGCGAACCGCTACGTTTCCAACGGACGGATTCCGGATCTCACGCACATCGTGTACATTGGATCGGCCCAATACGCGATGCTCGAGTCGATCGAACAGCTCCGTGAGGTGGGCACGGTCGTGCGTAAGCTCAACAAGGTCCTTCCGAAGCGGCAGTTCGCGCTGATGGGCCCCGGACGTTGGGGGAGCCGCGGCGACATCCGGCTCGGAGTCAGCGTGACCTACTCCGACATCAACAACACCGCGCTCCTGGTGGAGATCGCGCGCCAGAAGGGGAACTATGTTCCCGATCTTTCTTTCGGGACGCACTTCTTCCAGGACCTCGTGGAGGCCGGCATCCGGTATCTCCCGCTCTATCCTGACGAGCCCACGACCATTTTCAATGAGTCGTTCCTGTGTGAAAGTCCCAACGCTCTCGACGAGCTCCTCCCGGAGCATCGACATCTGCGGGACACCGTCCATGTGATCGACGTGCCCGCGGTGGCGGAGGGTCGCGTGCTGCGCGTCCTCATGAACGCCGACCTCGACGAAGCGATCGGCTTCCTCGGTCCGCCCATTGCGATGGAAGAAGAGCCGCGCGCCGGCAGCGCCCTCCCCCAGCCCGCGCCGGATCATTGGCGCTGGCGGATGCAGATCGTGGAGCGGATGGCGCAGGAGCTCGATGCCGAGCGATTCGGGGTAGTC
>CAMPIC010000160.1 GCA_946886185.1 uncultured bacterium | reverse complement strand
CTCCCGGGCTGCCCGAAGATTGATCTCCCGGAGATCCCCGTCGGCGTGGGCTGGTCGCGGCGTTTATCTCCTGCTCCTGTCCGGCATCGTCTGTTTCGTGATCGCGCATGGGCACACCGTCGATCGGAGGCTCCGGCACCTCGACCAGGTGGTGGTCGGAGCTGCTACGGCCGAGGCTTTCCAGACGCACGCGCGCGTTCCTCGCTTTCTATCTCCGCAAGCGCTCGACAGCTTTCTCTGGATCGATCACGCGCGCGGACTCGCCAACACCGGGACCTGGCGTCTCCGCGCGACGCGTTTCGACAACGCGCCGGACGGGCGTCCGGTGCGATGGTCTTCCGGGCTCGCTTGGTGGCTCATGGGGCTCGGACGAATCTGGGCGGACGTGCATGACGCGGGCATCGAGGAAGGAATCGAACGCGCCGGCGTCTGGGCCTGCCCGATCCTCTTTCTCGGGTGCGTCGCGCTCCTTTCCGGAATCGCGATGCGCTACGGAGGCGTTCTCGCCGCAGCCACGATGGCCGTTGCGCTCCTCGCGAGCGGCGACGTGTACGGAGGTTTTCTCCCGGGTGAACCGGATCATCACGGACTGGCTGCCGTGTGCGCTCTCGGTACCCTGTTCGGACTGACGATCGCGATCGCCGACCCTCGCGCGGCTCGTTTCGGCGTCGTACTTTCCGCGCTCGCGGGAGCGACCGGGCTCTGGATCAGCGCGATCACCCAGAGCTTCACGTTCGTTTTCATCGGCATCGGGATCCTGTGCGTTCTCGCTTGGCTCCATTACAGAAGACCCGGAGTCGATGGGAGACTAGGTTCCGCCGCCGGCGCGCACGGCGACTCGTCCGGTGAATCGAGACAGCCACGGGAGGAAGAGACCTCTCGGCAGGTTCACCGCGGCGACCATGTGGTCCCCGGTCTCTTCGATCCTGCGACGTGGCGGCTGTGGGGACGTATAGGCGCGCTCGCCAGCATTGTGTTCTACGTATTCGAGTCTGTCCCCGATGCCGTCTCCTGGCATGTCGAGGTCAACCATCCTCTGTACGCCATCGCCTGGCTGGCCGGCGCGGAGATGCTCGCGATGTGGAGCGAGGCTGGCCCGCGTTTCCGAACCGCGAAGCTCGGAGCGTGCGCCATGTTCGTGATCAGTCCCGCCCTCGCGATCCTGACGCTGGGCGAGCAGGCCCACGCGATGCGCGATCCGTTCCTGGCCGCTCTGCACGCCAGAATCAGCGAGCTCCAGCCCATCAGCGACGTTCTGCGCGTGGGCGACGCCAGCGTGCTCCAGGCGTTCGGCATCCTCCCGCTGGCAGCGATCGGAGCGATTGTCGCCCTGCGCTGGGAGATCTCGACCCGGCAACGGATCACACTGTTGCTCTGCTTGATTCCATTGGCGGTCGCGACCGTGCTTCGCGTGTATCAGGTGCGTTGGGGAGTCATCTGGGGAGGACTCGCGGTGGCGATGGCGGCCGTGACCCTGCCGATCCTCGCGAAGACCATTCGGGAGCGATGGGGAAGGCGCGCGTGGTCCGTCCTCGTGGGAATTGCGTTGCTCGTGGCATTGGCCGGTCCGCTTTCCATTCTGCGCGGGGAAATTCAGCACGCGGAGATGGGAGAAGAGCTCACTCTCGCGGAGCTGCGCGCGCTTCTTCTCCGGGACGTCGCGCTGCTGTTGGGAGCGGATGAAGACGCGCACTGCGTGCTCGCTGGACCCGAGTCGAGCGTCCTGCTTTCCTATTTCGGCGGAATCCCGTCGATCGGAACGCTCTACTGGGAAAACGCGGAAGGATTGCGCGCCGCTGCCGAGATCGCAACGGCGCGGACGAATGAAGAGGCGTTGCGGCTCGCGACCGAGCGAAGGCTCACCCACATCGTCCTCACGGAGTGGGAAGACTTTGCGAGCCGCTACGACGCCGTCCTGAGACCGGAGTCGCCCGCCCGGAGCACGAGCGAGATCTTCGCCCACAGAATCGCAGAGCCGGGGGGCCGGCCCCACTGGCTGCGCGAAGTGCCGTACCCGGAGCTGCCTCAGGCCACGTCGCTGGGCCTGCGTGTCCGGGTCTTCCAAGTTTCAGACGATTAGGAAGCCCACCTCAAGTAAGGGCATGGACATGGGGTCACTCACGATAGTCGATGAGCCCCTTCACTGCCGCCTGCACGATGAACGGCGGAGCCGCAACGGGGTTTATTCCACGAGCAAGATGCGACCGTGAGTGGAAAACGAGTCTCCGGCGACCCGATAGAAGTAGCTGCCTCGAGGAACCACCGCTCCCCCGTCGTTCCTGCCGTCCCAGACGATCGCGTGGCGGCCCTTCGACTGTGCTTCATGGTTGCGTACGGTTCGAACCAATTCGCCGCCCACTCCGAAGATGGCGATCGAGACTGCCTGCGCCTGCGGCAGCTCATAAAAGAGCGTCACCGCAGAGCGGGCGGGGTTGGGGAAGGCGAGGTTCCCGCTCGCGGACAAGACGCCGGCGAAGCCATCTCCAGATATGTCCTCCGAAGAGGTTTTACTGATCAGAAGCTCCAGCTCGCGTGGTCGCGTGCGGGCGGGACCGATCTCGATGCGCGTCTCGGCCCGGAGATCCCAGACGGCGCCCGTGAGCCGATCGACCAGCCACACCGTGGCATCCTCGGGGACCGTTCGGAGATCGAACTCGAGTCGGATGCGATCGTCGATGTTCGACTCGACGGAGAACGAATAGGCGTGGTCGGTGGCAGGAGCGCGCAGGTCGGTGCAGAAACGTGAGGTGACGCTGCGCCACTCGGGGCGCCGGAAATAGAGCGAGACGTATTCTCCGATGGGAGGCGGCTCCGCAAGGTCGAACTGATCCCGGCCCAGTCGGGCGGCCGGATGAACACCGGCGTGGTTGTCGGCGTCGCGGGCATCCTGACACCGAGCCTCGATCGCGACGGCCCACTCTTCCCAGCTTGCCGAATCGACAGCGCCGATCCTCCCGGAGCTGACCGACCCGGCGCCAGTGGATTTGCCGCGCGCGCGTGCAGCTCGCTCCGAGGCGACCGCGTCCGCCATGGTGGATCGACCGCGCTCCAACGATTCTGTCGCGAACACGTCCGCCCCGCCACCAGCGGGGCCGATTCCTTCCGGAGCCGCGCCCGCTCCGCTCGGCGAGTTGGGACGAATGACGAGCTCGTCTTCCGTCTCCGAAAACACCGCGTATCCTTCCCAAGGAATCAGACTCGAGGTGACCGACCACGACTGGTCGTACCGGCGCAGGTCGAGGGTGCCTCCGCCGGCAAGCGACAATTGTTCTGGCGGAATCGGATAGGCGAAGGGATTGCCGACCAGGGTCCAGCCTGCCCGGAGCGGGACGTGGAACGGCTCCGACTGCGGGACCGATTCACCCGGACCGGTGCTCAGCGCGGCGGCATCGCGCGTGATGAGCCAAAGCGCTTCCCCGGGTGCGATCCGCTGCCGATTGCTCTGTTCGACATATTCGATTTCGTCGAGCGCGAAGAGTCTCCAGGCCTTGGCATCATACGGGCCGAGACTTCCCGTGAAGACCCCGGCTCCGTCGTCGCCGAGCAACGAAGGGATGGAAATCAGACGGTAGGCGTTCTGCGCCGTTCCCCCGGACCATGCCGGGCTTTCCAATCGCGTAGTCGCGACCACGACGTCGAACCAGCCGGTCACGCTTCTCGCCTGCTCGCCGTCGATTGCCACGATCCGGTACTGCAGCCCCTCCGCGCCCAGGACGTTTCCGGGGATCGAGCCGCGATAGATCTGTCCGGCGTCCTGAACCAGCACGATCTGTCCGCTCGATCCGCTTCCCGTGACGTATTCGCCGGCCACGCTCGCGAGAAGAAGGTCGTCGCTGCACTCGGCTTCGATCTCGAGCGACTGCCCGGCGACGCCGTGCGAGACCGGATTTCGCACCTGGAGCCGGGGCGGCTGGTTGACGCTGATCCCGCTCAAGCCGACCTGGGAAACTCCCGCGGGGTCGTTCGACCTGATCCGGAGCGTCGCTTCAGCCTCGCCGTGCGCGAGCGGAACGAAGGCCAGGCTGACCTGGCCAGAGCCACCCGGCTGGATCACGATCGGGAGGCTGGTTCGGGCTTCGAAGCTCTCTGCGTCATCTCCGATCAGCTCGAAACCTGTGATCTGCAGAGGCGCGATGCCTCGATTCTCGACGGTGAGGGACCGCGTGCGTTCTGATCCTACCGCGGTGTCCATGAAATCGAGATCGGTTGCGGGAAGGAAGATCTCTGCGGTCGGGCCGGCCAGGGTGAGGTCCGCGAACGTGCGCGGCGCGACGAAGATCATGTCCCCGGGGCCGGGAGGATAGCCGGCGAAACCAGCATCGACGAGATCGAAGACGTAGATTCCGATCACGTCACCGACCTCTGCGTGCACGTGCGACGCTTTCAGATCGAACCGGACTTCATACTGACTACGGAAAGGAGTCACCCGCAGAGCCGCGGTGACGCCCGCAGGACTGGTCTCGAACTCCCCGAACTCGTGATCGGGATAGGCTCCCTGGATCGGACGGAACGTCACGGTGCCTTCTCGATCGACCCAGTAGTTCCCTTCCTGCCCGGTGGATCCATAGGAATCGTCGTTGTCCGGATCGAAGTAGATTCCGATCTCGGTCACGCGGGAGCCGCGGTCGGTCGCGAGATACAGGTAGTCCTCATCGTTCATCAAATACAGCGTGGTCATCTCGCCGCCGGTAGTCTCGTCGACCAGACGGATCTGTGCCGCCTGCGACCACTCTCCCGCCGCGATCGAGCCATCGATGGCGGGAGAAGCCTGCGTGAAGCGGGACGACACCTGGAAACCCGCTTCAGTGGGAGTCGCAGCGACGACCTCCGAGAACGAGCTGCCGGCCCCATCGGGATAATCGGTCCGGACGCGGTAGAGCAGCTCCATGCCGCTTTCCCCGATCCCGTCGTCGAGGTACCGCGCCTCCTCCACGGTTCCGAGGTACTCGAAGTCGGCGCCGCCGTTCGCGCTCCGTTCCACTCCCACCACGATCGATGCCCCCGTCAGGATCGTGACTTCCGGTTGCGACCAGCCGAGCGGTACGACGCCCGCGAACCCGCTCCCCGCGATCAGCCGTTCCGCCGGTGGAGCCGCGAGGACGTCGAGGTTCAAGATGTACAGGCCGACTGGCTCGAGTCCCCCGCGCGGTGCAACACCGCTCCGCGAGCCGAGCACGGAGGTCGGTCCTGGACCGCCGATACCTTCGCCGAGCTGTTCAGGAGCCGGTCGTGAACCGTCGCTACCATCGCCGAGCTGTCCGGTCGCCAGTCGTGAACCGTCGCCACCGTCGCCGAGCTGTCCAGTCGCCTGTCCCGTACCGTCACGATGACCGAGCTCCGCGCTCCCGTTCACGCCGGCGGGCGTTTCCAATCGGTAGGCATAGCGAATCAGGTAGTCGCCATCTTCGGCAAGGATCAGGGTCAACCGTGAGCTCCGGAAATCTTCGTCGTCATCGTTCTCCGCGAGCACGGCTCCGCCCTCATCGAGCAGCCATATACGGCCGTCCAGTTTTCCCAGGACCGGGATACGCGTTCGAATGTCGACGACATCGCCGGCGCGACCGGAGAACCGATAGAAGTCCACATCTCCCTCAGGAGCGATCTCGGTCTGGCTCGACTCATAACCGTAGGTGACGGGAGTCGCGTTTTCGGGGAGGTCGTTCGGCTCGTTCGGATCGGCCGCGAGGCACGGACTCAGCAACGTGGCGGCGAAAAGAAAGGCCCCGATCATTCCGGCGAGAGGGATCCGGACCGTCGCGGGCGTGGCGGCCGAAGACCGCACGACTCGTGCTGTGCTCATCCTGGAATCCCTTCCGAACTCCCACCGGCCGGTCTTGGGGGGTAGCCCTCGCGTCTTACTCCAAGATCGACGAAATATCCGGCATGAGGGGACGCGCCGACAATGTCTTGAGCGCGAAATTGCTCCCTTCGCCGACCCGGCAGACGAAGAGATCGCGCATGTGCCGGGTGAGTCCGAACTCATCGAGGCAAGCGACCGCACCGCACATCTCCATCGCCGGCACCATGAGCGCCGAGGCTCGACGCGAGCACTCGATCTTCACTTTGGCCGCGGATTCGCGGGGCATGGTGCCGTCGTCATACTGCTCGACGATGCGCATGAGCCACGTGATCCCCTGATGGAGAGCGATGTCGAGATCCAGGATCACGTCCTGCACGCGCTGGAATCGACCGATCGGCTTCTCTTCGAACTGAATCCGTTCCTGGGCATACCCGCGGCACTTGTCCAGGGTGAACGCGAGCGAGGCGAGAGAGAGCGCGGCGATGAAGAGTCGGCCGCCGTTCAGAGTCGTCGCCATCACCTTGAATCCGCTGTTCTCCTCGCCGAGGATCGCGTCGCGCGGGACCCGGACATTGTCGAAGGCGATCGATCCGGTCGACGACTGCAGCCAGACTTCCTTCCCCTCCATCTCCTGGTAGTGCACGTTCGGATCGTCCATCGGAACGATGAAGCAGGTGGAGCGATGCCCCGGACGTCCCCCCGGATCAGTCAGCGCATGCACCACCACGTGGCTCGCCCAGCGCGCGTTCGTCGCCCAACACTTCTCGCCCCGAATCCGCCAACCTTCTCCATCGCGCACCGCGGTGACTTCCGGATTGGTGGCGTCCGATCCGCGGCCCGGCTCGGTCAGCCCGAAGACGAACATCCTCTTGCCCGCGGCGAGATCCGGCAGATGGGCCCT
>CAMPIC010000159.1 GCA_946886185.1 uncultured bacterium | reverse complement strand
GCGGTCCATCTGGATGTCCGCAGACGTTCCCATCTCCGGGAGCGCGGGCGTGCCAATCATTCCGTTTCGGAAGCGCGCGTGCCGCACTCCCGGGCCGGGAGTATTCAACGAAATGGGCGCCAGTCAGCGGCGGAGGTGGACGCCGCGGCGGCGGGCAGATGCGTCGGGACGGTTGCGATTCCAGTCAGGACGGAAGCGGCGGCGCTGGAGGGTTCGCTTCGTGTCGACGTAGGATCGGTTGCGCGCCGTCAGCACCGACACGACAAGAGCGATGGCGACCACCACCATGACCGTGATCCCGAGTCCCCATCGCCAGTCATACATGACGCACCTCGCTACCGCCAATCGACCTCGCTGCCGCCAATCGACCTCGCTGCCGCCAATCGACCTCGCTACCGGCGACGCTCGTCCTCGTCGGCATCGCGATCGCGGAACTCGAGGACGCGGAACTGCTGCTTCGGTTTCCGCTTCTTCCAGCCGCCCGGGGAGCCTCCTCCGAGGCTGCGCAGGTAGATCCATCCGAAAAGAATGCCGCCGAGGTGCGCGAAATGCGCGATTCCGTCCTGCGATCGGGAGAAAAGCAGCTCGAGGATGCCGAGGAGCACGACGAAGTACTTCGCGGGAATCGGGATGAGAAAGTAAAGCAGCACCGGGCGGTTGGGAAACGTCATTCCGTAGGCGAGGAGGAGCCCGAAGATCGCTCCGGAAGCTCCGATCGTGACGGCGTTCTCACGGGTTATGAGCGAGACCACCACGTTGGTGATCCCGGCACCGATCCCCGTGAAAAAGTAGTACTTCACGAACTTGCGCGTGCCCCACATCCCTTCCAGCTCCGACCCGAACATCCACAGAAGGAGCATGTTGAAGAGCAGGTGGAACGGAAGGCCATGCGTGCTGTGCAAGAACATGTACGTCACGAGCTGCCAGACCTGGCCACGCGTCACGTCCGAAGGCACGAGACCGAAAACCGCTTCCAGCCGATGCGGCAGGAGAAGCTGCACCAGGAACAGGATCACGTTCCACGCGATGAGCATCCTCACCGCCGAGGAAAGCGAGTTCCCCATGAAGAAGCCGCGCCCAGTCGGCTGCTGGCCGTAATAACTCATCGCACCCCCGCGGCACGCTCGACCCGATCGATTCCCTGGCCGATGCGCCGATCGATCCTCTCGCCGACGCGTAAATCAACCTGACCCAGGTGGAAAGTCTCGGCGGCGTTGGATGACACCGCGCACCGCTCCTGCCTCGCGAACCGGTCTGGCGCGGTCAATCGTCCTCCTCCAGTTCGTCCTGGAGATACGAATCGCCCATATACGACATTCCTTGCAGAATCGCTCCCTCCTCGATCCGGAGCGATCGCGTATAAATGTCGCCGGTGACCTTGGCCCCCTGGATGAGATCCACTCCTTCGCGCGCCTTCAGATTGCCCTTGATCCGTCCCGCGACGTGGGCGGTTCTACAGTCCGTGTCGCCCTCGATGTTGCCCCCCTCGCCCACCGTGAACGTTCCCTCGACGCGGATCGTCCCTTCGAGCCGTCCATGGACCACCAGATCCCCGGCGATTTCCAGGTCGCCGCGAATGACGGTGTTGGCTGCGACGATCGTGGCTCCACGAGGAAGCTCCGACTTGAACTGGCCCCGGGCCATGAATCCTCACCCCTCCACATCGTCTCCGAACAGGTCCGGATCGCGGCGATTCCGCGCCATTTCGGCGATCCTAACCGGGCTCTCCGGCAACGACCACCGGCGAATTCTCCGGCTCATGAACCTGCAGCGTCATCAGAGTCACATCGTCGTCGTAGCGTTCCAGACCGTCGTGTGCGTCGACCGCGTTGAGCACCGCCTGATTGACCAGCGAGGAGGATTGCCCGTGCGTCTGACGCAGCACCTCGATGAGCCGCGCCGGACCGAACGCCTCTCCCTGAGGCGCGCCCGCCTCGGTCACGCCGTCGGTGTAGAAGTGCAGCAGGTCGCCCGGCTTCAAATCGACGAGCCCGAGCTCGTACGTGCAGTCGGGAAACGGTCCGAGCATCGGTCCCCCCGTGCGCAGCCGTTCCACTTCCCCGTTCGCGCGCAGCAGCATGGGCGGGTTGTGGCCGGCGTTGACGTAGCTGAATCGCATCCGCGCGAGATCGAGCACGCCGTAGAACGCGGTCACGAATTGCCCGAGTTCGATCGACTCCCAGAGCAGCCGGTTGACGTTGCGCACGATCTCCCCGATCGCGTATCGATTGCGCGCTTCCGCACGCAGGGACGCGCGCAGCGTCGCCATGATGAGCGCGGCCGAGACTCCCTTTCAGGAAACGTCGCTGATCTTGAGCGCGCGCTGTTGATCCGCGATCATCAAATAGTCGTAGGCGTCTCCGCTCACTTCCGCGGACGGGAGGTTGACCGCGGCGAGATCGATCCCGGGGATGTCCGGCGCCGCTGCCGGAAGGAATGTCTGCTGGATCTGGCGCGCCACCGAGAGCTCGTGCTCCAAGCGCGCCTTTTCTTCGAGCTGGCGAATCATCTGGGCGCGCTCGATCGAGATCGCCGCTTGATTGGCGAACGCGGCCGCGACCCGTAGGTCGGCGCTGGTGAAGCGGCCCACCTCGTCCGCTTCCAGGTTGAGCACTCCCAGGATCCTCCCCTCCGACTCGATCGGCACCACGATCTCCGACCGCGTCGAAGGGCGCGCGTTGACGTAGCGCGGCTCGGCGGTGACGTCGGGAACGACGAGAGGAGTGCGCGTGCCCGCGACCCATCCGACCAATCCGCTTCCCAGCTTCAGATTGACCTGCTCCTCGGTTCCTGTCTTGTAACCCCGATGGCGAAACCAGGTCAGCTCCGAGGTGCCCGGCTCGAGCAGGTAGAGCGCCGCCGCGTCGGAAGGAAGCACGCTCTGCAGCTGATCGAGCAGCACTTCGATGATCTCTTCCAGGGAGAGCTTGCGGTTGAGGAACATTCCCACGCGGAAGAGCGCTTCGTTCTGAGCGCGTTCCCGCCGCGCGATCTGGAAGGTCAGCGCGTTGTCCAGCGAGACGCTGATCGGATCGGCCAACGCCTCGAGCAGCTGCAAATCGGCCCGGCCGAATCCGCCCGGGCTCGTGGAGTTGAACGCTTCGAGAACCCCGAAGAAGTTGCCCGCGCGACGCAAAGGCACTCCCAGGAAACTCTGCGTCACGAAAGCGCCATCCGTGCGAGTCAGATCGGGAAACTCCGTCTCGGACGCGGGATCGTTGGTGAGAAACGCGCTGTCGTGCTGGGCGATCCAATCCGCGATCCCTTCCTTGGGCGCAAGCGCGGGTCGGGTCCCCTCGGTCCAGATCCGGTTGTGGGAGATGAAGACCTCGAGGCGGGAGATCTCCTCATCCCAAACCAGGAGCGAGAGTGCTTCGGCGGAGACCGCTTCGCGAACCAGGTCGCGGATCTCCACGAGAAGCGAATCGAGATAGAGAGTTCGGTTGAGGCGGCGCGAGGCCTCGAGCAGGAGCGTCAGGTCGCGCGCGCGAGTCCGAGTAGTCACGAGCGGCTTCCTCCACCCGACGATGAGCGATCAGACGAGGACGGCGGCCGATCCGGCGATGAAGCGCCCGACGAGGATCCGTAGGGCGACAACCGGTGGCACGATGTCCCGTACGTCGAGGACGGCGACGACCGATACACGCTACGGCCGTTCACCCACGTTCTGCTGACTCTCGTATGGTTGAGGAGCCCGTCCGCAGCAGCGCCCATCATCGCAGGGTCGGCGATGCGCTCGACCGTGACGTCCGGCTCCCCGTCGCTGATTTGAAGCGCGACGAGGTCTGCCGGTTCGCCGACAGCGACGCGCGCGCTCCCGAACGGTCTGCGCACTCCCTGAGCCGAACCGGCGGTGTAGGCCTCGATCGCTTCCAGGAGGCTGAGACGCTGTTCCGGATCGGGGTGGCAACAGGCGCCGCGCAGTCCGCGGATCGGACCGAGCGGCATCGTGTCCGATCCGAAGAGAAGCCGTCCCGATCGATACGCGTCGCGATAGGGATTGAGAGCCCGGGCGCGCGCAGGTCCGAGCATCCGCTCGTAGAGCCCGCCCTCGCCCTGCCATTGGGCGGTGAAGTTCGGCTGCATCGAGAGGAACGCACCCGCGGCCACGGCGCGGCTGCGCAAAGATTCGGGTAGCAGCTCCGCGTGCTCGATGCGTGGACCCGGCGCCGCAAGGGCGAACCCGTCCCGCCTCAATCGTTCGAGGATGCGCACCGCCTGGTCGATGGCGCGATCGCCGATCGCATGAAGAGCGACCGGCAGGTCCTGCTCGGAGCACCTCTGCAACTGACGAGCGAGGTCCTCGTCGGAGAACAGCAGTGCCCCGGCGCCGTTCGCCTCAGACGCAGTCTCACGCGGCAACGCGCCGCTCTGGCGGGATCCAGGCTCGCGGGGTGCGTTCTCCCGCGATAAAGCCTCACTGGACCTTGCCCGGGCTGGCGCCGCCTCGATCTCGCCGGACCCCGATGTCCCGCGCGGGGTCGCGTACGGCTCGAACAGAGCGGCCGTCCGCCCTCCGATCGAGCCGTCGAGGAACAGCTTGATCCCTCCGACGCGGAGGAACTCGCTTCCCATGCCCGCGACCATGCCCGAGCCGATTACCGATTCCAGTGCATCGAGTTGAAAGAAGTGGCTCACACGCAACATGAGCTTGCCGGCAGCCTCGGCACGACCGTAGGTGCGGTAGCTGGCGGGATCGCCCATCTCCTGGATCGCGGCGACGCCGCAGCGGAACGCCTCCTCCTGAGCGATCTCGAATGCCTGGTCGAGCATCTCGGTCGATCTCGGCCAGACGCGATTGAGTCGGAGCGGAAGCGCCTCGAGCGCCAAACCGGTCTCGAAGTCCACCTGATCCCAGCCGGTACCGACTCGCGCGAGCGCAGCGGAATTGAGCACGGCGATGTGCCCGCAGACCCGGCGGAGGGCCACAGGACGCGCGGTGATCCGATCGATCTCGTCCCGAGTGGGAAAGGTCGGGTCGGCCCACCCCGACTGGTCCCATCCTTCCGCGATCACGGGATCGTCTCCCGGATGGGAGGAGAGCCACGCCGCGAGTCGTGCGAATGCTTCCTCTCGCGAGAAGCTATCGTGAAGGTTCGGTTTGAGGCGCGACGTCCCGACGCCCAGGAGGTGCGTGTGCGCGTCCACGAAGGCCGGTATGAGGATCTCGTCGTCGCGCAGCACTTCGGTTGCGGAGGCGTCCAGAGAAGTGGAATCTTCCGATCGCGGCATGGACACATCCGGAGCGATCGGCGCGAGGCTGTGGATGCGACCGCCTTTGATCTCGATCCGGTAGCGCCCGGGCGGCAATCCCGGTGCGACCACCTTCGCCTCGAGAAACGTGGATCGGGTCATGAAGAGCCCAGGCGGTGGACTCGCAAGGCGCTACTCCAACCAGTAGAGGATGCGCCCGCAGTTCTCGCAGGTGAGCAGATGCTCCGGCGAGGAGCTGACCCGTCCTGCGGAGGTGGGCAACGTCATGTAGCACCCGAGGCAGATCCGATCGGCGACCGGCACGATTCCGTGGTCATGCTTCTTGGCGATGCGGTCATAGAGGCGCAGGTCCGGCTTGTCGATCGTTTCCGCCAGCTTTTCCCGCGCAGTCTGGAGCTTCTCCAGCGCGTGGAACCGGAATCCCATCTGCTCTTGTGATTTCTGAAAAGCGGGATCCTGCATTTCGCGGATCATGATGTCCAGATCCTGGAGGCGGAAGAGGCGCCCCAGACGCTCGGAGAGCGGGCTATTCGCCACTGATTTGCTCCTCCAGCAGTTCTCGCAAATCGTCGAACTGCTCCACTTTGCGGAGCCGGTCTCGGATTCGCTTCTCCTTGACCAACTCGGCGATCCGTCCCAGGAGCGGGAGGTATTCGTTCCGCTTGTCCTGCGGCGGAGCGACGATGAGGAAGAACAGATGGACCGGCTTGTGGTCCATCGCGTCGAACTCCACCCCCTGTTGCGAACGCGCAAAGAGGACGCGGAGTTCCGAGACCGCGAGGCTTCTTCCATGCGGGATCGCGACTCCCTTGCCGATGCCGGTGGAGCCGAGCGACTCCCGTCGCCGGAGCATGTCGAGCAGGAGATCGGGATCGCGCACTCCCGCGCCGCGCGCCAGACGGTCCGCCATTTCGCGGAGCGCTTCGTCCTTGGTCGTCGACTCGAGATCGGGGACGAAAAGATTCGGATCGAAGTAGTGAAGAATAGGTCAGCTCCCGGCTCGTGGTTCATCCCGGGTCATTCGTTCAACAGGGAATGATCTCGCAGGATACTCAAGCTCGCGCGATCAGGCAACCTACGAAAGGAGGATGCCTCACGTAAGCTCTTCTAATCCAAGGATCAAGCGGGTCAGACAGGCCGGCCGCGGATTGCGCACCGGCTCACCGCCGAGCCAGATTTCCCTCGTCCGTCCAACCGTGCAGCTCGTCGGAGAAGATCACCTCCCGGAAGCCGGGCGCACTCCGTCCGAGGCGGAGAAGGGTGCCTCCGTGCAGCGTGAACTCCACTGTGGCCGCGGCGTCCGGATTGCTCCGGACCGGCGCATCTTCCGCGACCACGACCGCGTCCGGCCGCATGCGGTACTCGATCGCCTGGATCGCGGTCCAGGAGAGCGCTCCCAGGAGCAGCGCACCCAGCAGCACCGTCACCGCGTCGGCGCGCCGGGGAATCCTTCCGAGGATGCGCGCCGCCATCCAGAGCGCGAAGACCCACCAAAGAACGCTCGCGATCGAG
>CAMPIC010000158.1 GCA_946886185.1 uncultured bacterium | reverse complement strand
CGGATCCGGCAGCATCCCCGCGAGCTCCAGATCGAGCCGGTGGATCCGCTCGCGATTCTCGGCGTGCAGCCGATCGCAGATCTCCCGCATCGCTTCGAGCAGATCGAGTCGGAAGATGCCCTTGAGGATCTTGGTGCGATCGGTCGCGGTCGCCTGCAGCAACTCCTGGAATCGCCCCTGAGGAAGCACGACCGCCCGCAAGAACGCGGAATAGTCGAGACCGATCAGCTTCTCGATCCAGCGCGTTACTTCCGTGGCTATGTCGACGTGGAATCCGGGATTGTCGAGACATCGGAGCTCATGAATCGGCGGAGGATACGAGCCTGTCGAGGTCGCGCGTGTGACCTGCCAGCGACGGCCATCCGCCAGGAACTCGAACTGCACCCGGAGCGTCTCCGCTCGATCGGAGATCAGGTCCTTGACCTCTCGCGCGCTCCAGGTGGCGGAGCCGTAGAGTGCGAAGCAGATCGCTTCCAACAAGGAGGACTTTCCGGCGCCGGTGTCTCCCACGACCGCCACGAGCCCGGCGCGGGTGAAGTCGACCTCCTGCTCGGCGAGATAGGAGCGAAGCCCCTTGAGTTTGAGCCGCAACGGCCTCACGGGGTGACTTTCGGCGGTGAATCGGCCATCTGGATGAGGGGATCCAAATCGGCGAGGCGGATCGACTGCTCATTCGCGAGCGCGCCGAGGAGATTCTCGAACAGGGCCGCGACCGAGTCCGCTCCCGCGTTGTGTGTGCCCCTCTCCGCGAGGTACTCACGGAAAAGCGACTCCAGGCCCGTCTCCTCGCCCTCGGCGGTTTCCGCCGTGAGCGGAGTGAGCCGGCTGTCGGATGCTTGCTCGATCACTTCCAGCAGGACGGATCGAGGCAGGAGCTCGCGAACGCGATCGGAAAGCTCGGGAACCCGCTCCCGAGTGTGGATCGTGAGGGAGCACAGCCCATCGAGCTCCGCCGCCGCGCGCGCGAGCTCCTCGAGGGTGCCCGCGAATCTACGGAGCGGACGCCCACCCGAGAGCGGAATGAGCCGCACCTGAGCGGGATGCCCCGGATCTGCCTCCACCAGGACGACGCTCTTTTGCTCCTCGATCTCGCCGAAGTCGATCGGAAGCGGCGACCCCGCATACCGGCCTTGCACCAGACTGCCCGGGAGCGGCTGTGGTCGATGGATATGCCCGAACGCCGCGTAGGTCACGGGAGGCAGATGCTGCGCGAGCGTGGAATAGCTGTCGGTGACGTGGATCGCGCGCTCGCTGTTCGAGAAGACGGCTCCTCCCACGTGCAGGTGCGCCGCGAAGAGGAGGATGTCCCGCGCCGGGTCGTAGCCTTCCTGCAAACCGCGACCGAGCGCCGATTCGATCCTCTGGATGCGATCCGCATACGACGCCATCCAGGTCGCGGGATCGTCGAACGCTTCCACCATGCGGTTCTGGTGCACGAAAGGGAGCGGCGCGACGCGAATCCGATCGTCGCCCCGGCCCGGGAACTCCAAGATGCCGCCCTGATCGGGGGGGAGGGCGCGATCGACGAAGCGCAATCGCCCGCCGGATCCCACCAGTCTCTGGAAGACGCGGAACAGCGCGGTAGAGTCGTGATTGCCGGCTAGGACAACGGTGGGACTGATCGCGGCCAGCTCCTGAAGCGCATCGATACCGAACTGCAGCGTCTCGTAACCGGGACGAGCCTGGTCGAAGAGATCCCCCGTGTGGAGAATCAGGTCCGGGCGCTCCTGACGCGCGACCTCCAGGATCTCATGGATCACCGTCTCGTGATCCGGCTGGCGCGACACGTTGCGCGTGACGCACCCGAGATGCCAGTCGGAAAGGTGGAGCAGTTTCACGCGGCGGTTCCTTCCCCGAAGGATGATCAGCGGAACGGTGCGCGCACGGATCCATCCGCCAACGCGCGACGAGAGTTCCACCGCCCTGAAGCGTACGACAACGAGCCCGCCGCGCGCGAGTCCCCGCGATTCCCGGCCACGTCCATTGCGCATGACCGCCTCGAGCGGAGCGGCATCGATTGCGCCGCTGCACGTCACAGTGGCGCGGGCATCGATGCGCGCGCCGGCTGCGCGCGTCGATCGCGTCTCGCGGGGAATCCGTATAAGATGAGGTCCATGTCGCCTCGACCGAAGACGCGCATCCATGTGGAAGAATGGGAGCCCGCATACGGGTCTCCCTACCTCGTCGACAGCGAGGACCCGACAACCGCGAATGTGGTCGAGGACGGAGGCGAGCTCCGATTCCACGCATCGCGAGAGGTCGGCCTACCCGACATCGCTCCCAGCAAGCTCGGCCTGGCGTTCGTGGACGGAGTGCGACGCGCGGAAGCTGCGCTGTATCAGGTGAGCGAGACCGGCCGGTCGGGTCGCGGAATCGCCGGTAGTCACGCGTGCGGCGCGGTCCTCGCGCCATTCGATGGGTCGATTCCGGCGTTCGGACCGGTGGCAGTAGAGCGGGTCGCCATCTGGGGATCCGGAATGGAGGGGGCGCTTCCGCCGATCGCTTCCTGGGCCTGGCGCTCGGTGGTCATCGAGGATGACGCGCCCGATGCGCCGCTGCGCGAGCTCCAGGAACGAATGCGCCTGGCCGAGGCGAGGCTCGCTGAAGAGATTTCCGTCCAGGGATTCCTCACCGTGGTCGATGGACCGTTGCACTACGTTCGATCTCGCGATCTTCCCGTGGTCGGATACATCAAGACGCATCACCGCACGCTTCTCTCGCCTCTGGACCACTCGAGAGTGCCCGCGCTCGGTGCCGGAGAGCGGACTTCGATTTTCGCGGTGGGGTCGGACCGATACTCCACTTATCTGAGACTCGCGCAGAATCCCGCATTGTCGGGTCCGTGGTCGGGCATTGTCCGGCTGGAGATCCCGCAATCCGCGGGGTTGGACACGGCGGCTCGGATCGCCGACGCGATGGCGGCGGCGCTGCCGCGTTTCGCCGGCGTCCCGCACCGAGATCCTCGCGCTCCGCAGAATCTGCAGCCGGTCGGCGCGCTGGAGTCGCACTTGCGTCATCTCCTGGGAAGCGCGGAGCTGGCTCGGCGCGCAGTGCGGGAGGCGGTGGCGCAAAGCGCGTCGGCTCACTGAATGCGGATCCGGGAATCGACTTCGAGCATCAAGCAGAGACAGTGGATGAGATTCCGGGGGATCCGAGCTCGAAGCGGCGCCGGCGTTGCTCGATCGCGTCGATCGACGCTCTCCCCGCCTCGATCATATCGTGGATGTGCGCATAGGCGAAGCGACCGTTCCTTCCCGCCAGGACCAGATTCTCGAAACGTTGCAGATAGTCCATGAGAATGCGCAGAGCCACGTCGTTCTCCAGCTCGAGCACTGGATACGCATGGCCGATCCGTTCTACACACGTCCCCAGGACTTCCTCCGCTCGTATCCACTTCATGGATTGGAGGAGTTCGCAGATCCGTTGCGACAGCGTCTCGGGTTGCGCGTTCCACACCGGATCATCGGCGCCGCATGGAATCTCCACTACGAGCGAGGTGGCGCCGGGAGGGGCCATGCTCTCTCCACGATTTTTGGGTTCGTACATCCGCGTGAACGGAACGCGGCTGTCGGAGAAGTAAATCGAACCGTAGGGCGACACGCGCTCTCGGGCCAGCGCGACCATCACCAGGACGACGTTGCGAAAGCGAAGACTGCGCGCCGATTCCACGATCTCCGGAGGAGCAGGCGGATCGAGCGAAGAAATGAGCCGCGTCATCGGAAGAGTCGAGATCAGCTGTTGAACCTCGATTCTCTCATCGCCGTTGACCTCGACCGCGCGAATCGAGCGCCCGTCATGCTGGAGCCTCGTGATACGCGCGATCGTGCGGATCCGCGAACGGCCGCAGCTCTCTGCCAGCGCCTCGGGGATCCGCCCGATCCCGCCGCGCGGATAGTAGAACGATCCATCGAGATGCGAAGAACCGGAACGCGTTCCCAGGATCCACTCCCGCGCCAGAGTGCGCAGATCGAGTCCCCTGGTGCGTTCCCCTCCGATATCCTTGGACAACCGATGACAGGGGAGTCCCCAGAGCTTCTCCGAATACCCCAGAAGGAACGTTTCCGCGATCGTCCGCCCATAACGATGGACGGCGTGGCTTTCGAAATCGTTTCCGGTCGGAGCGCCGGCTTTCCGAGCGCGAGCGAGATCGGCAATCCCTCGCGCGACCGCGAGCGGGCCGAGCTTGAGACAGAGATCTCCCGGAGATAGTGGGAAGCGCACCAATCGACCCCGGTAGTCGATCCGGCTCGGGACGTCGATCTTCACCAGATCATCGCCGAGCAGCTCACGCACGATCCGAGTCGCCTGAGGATTGCGATCGTGGAATCGGTGCGCACCCGTGTCGAATCGAAATTGAACCTCAGGACGATCCGCCGAGGGAGAGTACGAGAGCGTGCGCGCGTTCCCTCCCACCTCCTCGCGCGCTTCCAGGATCTGGAAGGGGAAGCTCCGCTCGCGCGCGAAGTGGCCGGCCGCGAGTCCGGCCGGTCCGCCTCCCAGGATCAATAACTCCGGAACGCTGCTCATCGTCGAGGCGAGAACGATCGTGGAGGTGTTGCAACCGTGCCAGAGATCATGCGGGGAGATCGTCCGAAGCGTCGAAATCGCCGACACAGCGTTCTTCGGAGGTCAGCTTCGAGCAGCGCGCGTCGAGCGCGTCGTATTCGCTGCCGTGCCGCTCGCGGAAGGAAAGATAGGCGTGGCGCGAAAGCCAGTAGTCGAGCGTCAAGTAGTGCTCCGGATTGTCATGGTCACGCAGGAGGAACGACCGCATATAGGAAGGATCGTTTCGAAATAGCCGTGCCCATTCTCCTTCGGGGCCATAGGCGGCTTCGAACGCCTTGCGATGCGCTGCCGTCACCAGGAACTCCCACACGTAGCAGTACATCCGTCCGTCCCTTCCGTATCATAGTCTACGAAACGCGTCTTCCTCGGCTCTTCGCGCATCCTCACCCGCGCCTTCGGCCACGCAGGTCGCGAATCCCGGAAACGGGAATCGCAGCGGTACCGGCGCAGGGATCAACGGTTGGTCCAGCAGCATCGTGCCAGGCAAGAAGCGAGCCGCTCTCTCCCGAAGCTCCGGCGAGAGGAATCGATACTCGCTCGCCTCTCCGGCATCCAGCCGTCCAGCGACCTTGATCGCGGCATTGCGGATGATGTTCGCGTCGACGTCGGCGGCGGATTGCTGCGCTCCCACGAGGAGCACCCCCAGGCTCCGGCCTCGCGCCGCGATGTCGATCAGGACATCCTTGATCGGACTCGACCCCTGTCGCGGCGCATACTTGTTCAATTCGTCGAGGACGATGAACCGGAGCGGCTCCCGCCCTCCACCCTGCTTCTCCTCGAACATCGCGGTCAGCAGGGAACCCACCACGAACCGCTGAGCGCTGTCGTGCAGGGCGTGGATATCCACCACCGTGATGGGTTCGTCCAGGCTGACCGCCTCCACCCCGGTCGTGATCAGGTGACCGATTCGGGGCGCTTGGGCGTACAACCTGCGCAAGAACGCTTGCACAGTTCCCGGCTGGGTTCTCGCAGTCCAGGTGCGTTCATCCGGCGCCAATCCATCGTCGTCGGGAGAAAGTCGCTCGGTCAGGAAGTCGAGCAGATCGTGGAACGACTCGACGACGAAACCGTCGCCCGTCGGGCGGGGATCGCGCCGTGTTTCGATGATTCGCGAAAGCACGTAGGAGGTGTGAGCGGGAGGCTCGCACAAGACCACCGCTCCTTCCGGAGCTCCCGCGAGCGGCCAGGCCCAGCGGGCGAGCTGCACGCGCACGCGCTGCTCGATGTATCCGACCTGCGTGCGGTTGTCTTCCTCTTCTCCGAAGCAAAACCGGAGGAGGCCGCGGCGTATGAACTCCCAGGGCGTCCATCCGAAGACGCGCAAATCGCGCTGTTCCCGGGAGAAGACGTCCGCCGCGAGCGCGTTTCCATGGCTCCGCGGCGAGCGTGGGGCGTAGAGCCTCACGCGGCGAAACGGTCCCGGATCGTCGACCCCGAGAAGCCGCCACTGCGCGGCTGCTTCGGGGTGCTGGACCAGCTTCGAGTTGCCGCGATCGAGATGGAGCAGATCCTCCCCTTTGACATTGAAGACGAGGGCGCGGGTCCCGGGCGCGTGCACGCCGAGTAGGCGGCGGCCCGCCTCTGTCTGGAAGATCATGTACAAGAGGAACAGCGCATAGGAGGTCTTGGTCGCAACCCCCGAGACGCCCGAAATCGAGATGTGTCCGCCTTTCTCTCCATTCAAGAAGGAGAAGTCGGCGAAAACGGGCAGACCGGACTGGTCGAGACCAGCCGGGAGCGGCTTGTCCATCTGATCGAGAAAGAGCGCTCGCTCGCGGTGCTCACCGGCCGCGCGCCGAACGGGCGCGCCCGGCTCGGGCGGCAGCCACAACTCCGGGACGGTTCGCAGCACCTGAACCTCGACCCGGCGCGACGTGATCCCCGGCATGGTGCGCGCGTGCGCGATGCGGTGGGTGTCGGAGGGAAACTCCGCTCCTTCGATCGAACCGGTTCCTTCCACGACGATGCCGTAGTGAAAGAGCTCCGTGCCGTCGGGCAGCGATCTCGAGGTCACGATCAGCTCGTCCAGCTGCGCCACCGATTCGGGGAATAGCACCACGTGGAAGCGTCTCGTGTTCGCGACGCTCGAGCCGTCGACCAGCCCCAGATCGTCTGAGCTCGCGACGGGAGGACGCCCATCCCCCGTGGAGTCGGATGCGGGATCGCT
>CAMPIC010000157.1 GCA_946886185.1 uncultured bacterium | reverse complement strand
CGGCCATCCTCATGGTGGACGACGATGGGTCGAGCCCCTACGAGACCGAGTTCACGACCGCGCTCACGGCGGGCGGTTACCTGTACAACATGGTGAACGTCGCCTCCGGTCAGTCCGGACCGACTTCCCAGGAGATGTCGCAGTATGACGCGGTGATCTGGCAGACCGGATTCGGCCAGGCGACGCTGACGACTGATGACATCGCGGCTCTGACCACGTTCATCGACAACGGCGGCGGACTGTTCCTGCAGTCGATGGACTATCTGACCGTGAATGGAGCCAATCCGTTCACGCAGAACTACCTCGGTGTCGCCTCGTACACGAACAACGCCAAGGCGGATGGCGCCAATGGCGTCGCGGACGATCCGATCACCGACGGGATGAGCTTCCCGGTCCTGCAGTGGCCGGCGGCTGCCTACAACAAGGCGGATGTGGTCAATCCGATTTCGGGGGCGGAGGCGATCCTTTTCCGGACCACCCCTGCACCGGTCGGACCGATCGCGGTTCGCTACGAGCGTCCGAACGGAGCGCGCACGGTGTTCAACACGGTGCTCCTCACGGCCTTCGGAACCGGCGCGGACCCGAACAACAAGACCCAGATGGTCATCCGCACCATGGACTGGATCTTGGGCGGGGACGATCCTTCCGACGCACCGGAAACCGGCCTGCCGGCTCCGAGCGTTTCCCAGATCATGGCGGCCTCTCCCAATCCGTTCTCACCGGGCACGGAGCTCCGTTTCGCTCTCTCGAACTCGGCCTCGCAGGAGCGAGTCTCCCTGGTCGTGATCGATGCCGCGGGACGGCAGGTTCGGACCCTGGTGGACGGAACGTTGGACTCGGGCTACCACCAGGTTGCCTGGGACGGAAAGGATGACTCCGGTCGCGACACTGCGAGCGGACTCTACTTCGCGGTGCTTCGCTCCGCGGACGGGTCCATCAGCTCGAAGCTGACGCGCCTCGAGTAGCTCATCGAAGCGCCGGCACGCGCGGCGCGCCTGAAAATGAGGGGGTGGACTCGAGAGAGTCCATCCCCTTTTGCTTGCATGCATCCCCGGACGTTTGGACGTGATCCCAGGAGCCAGCGTCGACTGGGCACACGCAGGAGCTCCGTTCCTTGCGCGGGTCGTCGGAAACGAACGCGGTCAAACTCGGTGACGCTGCCTCAGTACAGGAACATCGGCTTTCCGAGCACCTGCGACACGCGGGGGCGGTACTCGACCGGGTCATAGAGCTCGGCGACATCGACCTGACGGCGCCCCTCGGTGACCATCGAGACCGGCACGGTGGTGTAACGGCCGCCGCGAATCGCCGTCAAAAGGCCGGTCTGGCCTTGCTGAACCGACTCGTAGGCGAGGCCGCCGAAATTGTTCGCGACGATGCGATCGAGCGAGTCGGGCGGACCGCTCCGCATCAAGTAGGCGAGGCGCTGCACCATCACCTCGTGGCCGGTGCGCGCCTGGATCGCGTTCCCGAGGAAATCGCCGATTCCCCCCAACTTGCGGTGACCGAACGCGTCCGCTTCGCCTCCGATCACCATCATTCCTCCCTCGGGGCGCGCGCCTTCGCTGACCACCAGGATGGAGTAGAGGCTGGGATTCGCGAGCTTGTCCGCGACCAGCAAGCTCGCGATGCGATCCAGATCGAACGGCACTTCCGCGATCAAAGTCCGGTCGGCGCTGGAGAGATATCCGCTCACGAGGGCGGTTTCCCCCGAGTAGCGGCCGAACAGCTCGATGACCGCGATGCGTTCGTGGGAACCGACCGGCGCCCGCAGATCGTTGATGAAGTTCACGCTCCTCGTGACCGCGGTGGAGAATCCGATGCTGTAGTCGGTGCCGTGGACGTCGTTGTCCATCGTCTTGGGGATGGCGATGATCGGAACTCCCTCGCGATCGAGACGCACCGCGAAGGAGAGGGTGTCGTCTCCCCCGATCGCCACCAGATGATCCAACCGGAGCCGCTCGATGGTGCGCAGGGTCTCCGCGGTCACGTCCAGCTTCTGCTCTGGATCACCTTCACGGAGATCGGGCGGATAATGATCGGGCAGATCCTTTCTGCGGATCTTCATCGGATTTGTGCGGGAAGTATGGAGGAAGGTGCCTCCGGTCCGATCGATCGCGCGCACGTCGATACGCTTCAGCTCCAGGAGGTGCTCCGCCTCGGACCGGGAGTCGCCCGGCCGCACGTCGATCAGACCTCCCCATCCGCGGCGGATTCCGATGACCTCGTGACCGTCGTCGAGCGCGCGCATCGTGAAGGTGCGCATGCACGCGTTCAGTCCCGGCACGTCTCCCCCGCCGGTCAGGATCCCGATTCGCTTGCGGCTCATGGTTCCCTCCGGGAGCTCGCTCCAAAACGCGCGCGCTCTTTCAGGATGCGAGCTCCATGCTCGGATCGTAGGTCCCGCGCCGCGCCGCCGCGGTCAGCTCACCCCGTCTCAGGAACACGCGCCGCGCCTCGTCCACCGCCGCGGGACGTCCCGACCAGGCGCGCAGCGCTTCATCCTGCAAAGCTCTTCCGTAGGAGAAACTGAGCTGCCAGGGAGCGGGCGCGCGGTTCATCTCCGAGAGGTGCCGGGTGGCGTCCGCCGCCGTCTGCCCTCCCGAGAGGAACACGATGCCGGGAACGGCCGCCGGCACGGTGCGACGCAGACATTGGAGGGTGTCGAAGGCAACCTCTTCCGGACCGGCCTGCCGCGGGCACTCCTTCCCCGGGAGCACCATGTTCGGCTTGAGGAGCATCTCCTCGAAGGTGACTCCATGCTTCCATAGGGCGTGGAAGACGGTGTGAAGGGTCCGTTCCGTGACCGTGAAGCAGGTTTGAATGGTGTGCGGCCCATCCATCAACACTTCCGGCTCGACGATCGGGACCAGTCCGCACTCCTGGCAAAGACGGGCGTAGCGAGCGAGCGACTGGGCGTTGGCGGCGATCGCGCGGTCCGTGGGATATCCATCCCCGATCCGGATCACTGCGCGCCATTTCGCGAAGCTCGCCCCGAGCTCGCGATACTCCTCCAACCGGCGACGCAGTCCGTCGAGTCCCGCGGTGATGGTTTCCTGCGGAGATCCTTCGAGCGGCTCGGTCCCCTGATCCACTTTAATCCCGGCGTGGATCCCTTTGGAGCGCAGACGCTCCACGAAGGGCATTCCGTGCTTGTCGGTCTGGCGGATGGTTTCGTCGTAGAGGATGACTCCGCTCAAGAACGACTCGATCCCCGGAGCCCCGAGAAGCATGTCCCGGTAGCTGCGGCGCGACTCCTCGGTCGATTCGACCCCCACGGAGGCGAGCCGTTTGGTGATGGTGTTGGTGCTTTCGTCCGCGGCGAGGATGCCCTTGCCGGGCGACACCAGGCCGCGTGCGACGGTCATGAGATCGCTTGTCATCGTTCCGCTCCTCGGCCCGCCTGTCAGTCCGACGTCTCTTCGCCAGGCCCCCGGTCTCCGCTCTCGCGCGTCCGTGCACGTGGCTCGAATCGCGCGGATCCATCGTTTCCACTGTCTTCAAAGGCATGTGGCGGGTCAATAGGCACTCGCCCCACTTATGCGGAGGCTCGACGGCGACCCGTCGCGGACCTATTCTGGGGCGCGGTTCATCGTGGATTCCTTCATACCGGAGGGTGGGACATGGGCATTCTCGACCTGCTGATCCTCATTCTCGTGGCGGCCATCTGCGGCGGCCTCGGTCAGGCGCTTGCCGGGTATACGCGGGGAGGATGCATGGCCTCCGCGGCGATCGGCTTCGTCGGCGCGCTGCTCGGCAACTGGGCGTCGCGCAAGTTCGGTCTCCCCGAGTTCGCCGTCATGAACATCGGCGGACAGCCGTTCCCCATCGTCTGGTCGGTTCTAGGATCGGCGCTCTTCGTGGCGCTGCTCGGACTCTTCACCACCAAGCGGAATTGAAAGATGATTCGATTGCGACTCCTGCTCATCACTCTCGTCCTGGCATCCGGCCTCGGATCCGGTTGCGCCTGGGGACCAAAGTCATCTCCCGATCTGGAAGCGGCTCCGCTCCTCGACGGATTGGGAAATCATCACTACCCGATCTCGACGGAGGATCCGCTCGCGCAGCGCCTCTTCGATCAGGGACTGACTCTGGCCTTCGCGTTCAATCACCAGGAGGCGGCCCGGAGCTTCCGGCACGCGGCGCGTCTCGACCCTGACTGCGCCATGGCGTATTGGGGGGTGGCTCTCGTGCTCGGCCCCAACATCAACGCGCCGATGGACGCGGCAGATGTTCCGGAGGCAGTCGAGGCCTCGGAACGCGCCCTCGAGCTGGCGGATCGAGTCACGCCGAAAGAGCGCGCCTTGATCGAAGCGGTCGCGAAGCGCTACGCCTCTCCGCCGCCCGAAGATCGCAGCTCTCTCGACCAGGCGTACGCCGACGCGATGCGGAACTGCGCGCGTGCGTATCCGGAGGATGACGAGATCGCCACGTTGACCGCCGAGGCGATCATGGATCTGTCTCCCTGGGATTACTGGGACAAACGCTTGGAACCGCATCCGGCCACGCTCGAGATTCTCGATCTCCTGGAAACGGTCCTGGGGCGCACTTCCTCGCATCCCGGAGCGAATCACCTCTATATCCACGCCGTGGAATACGGCAGGCCGGAACTGGGAATCGGAGCGGCAAAGCGGCTGGAGACGCTGCTTCCCGGAGCCGGACACATGGTGCACATGCCGTCGCACATCTACATCCGGGTCGGGGAGTATCACGAAGGCTCCCTCGCCAACGAGCGCGCGGTGCTCTCGGATGATGCCTACGTCACGCAATGCCGGCAGCAGGGGATCTATCCCCTCGCGTACGTGCCGCACAACCACCACTTCCTCTGGGCCTGTCTGACTCTGGAAGGCCGGCGTGAGCGCGCTCTGAAAGCCGCGAACGAGCTCGCGAAGCGCGTCGATCCCGAGATGATGCGAACTCCGGGGCTCGAGACCCTGCAGCATTACTGGATCACTCCGTTGTACGCGCAGGTTCGATTCGGCGAGTGGGAGGAGATCCTGCAAGCTCCCGCTCCGCCTTCGGATCTGGAGTATCCCAACGGGGTGTGGCACTACGCGCGTGGGATGGCATTCGTCAGGACGGGCCGACTGGATGAAGCCGAGAGCGAGTGGAAGGCGCTCTCCGAGATCGTGGAACGGCCGCTCATGAGCCGGCTCAGGATCTGGGAGATCAACACCTTCGGATCCGTCCTGCAGATCTGCGCCGAGGCGCTGGCCGGAGAGCTCGCGCTGGCCCGCGGAGATACGGAGAACGCGATCCGCCTTCTCGAGGAAGGGGTCGCGCACCAGGACTCGCTGAAGTACAACGAGCCACCGGATTTCCACTATCCGGTGCGCCAGTCGCTCGGCGCGGCTTATCTCGCGGCTGGGATGCCAGAGAAAGCGGAAGCGGTGTATCGCGCCGATCTCCAAGAGTTCCCGGAAAACGGCTGGTCGCTCTTCGGACTCGAGCAGAGTCTCCGCGCCGCGGGCAGGGACGACGACGCGGACGGCGTGCACACGCGTTTCGAGCGAGCGTGGAGCTGGTCGGACGTGGAGCTCACTTCCTCGCGGTTCTGACCGTGCGATGGCGCGCGTGCCGGATGGAAGTGCGCTAGCATGAGCCATGCAGCTGCAGGATCTCGCCGACACCTGGCGCAGTCTCGCCGCCACTTCGAGTCGGCTGCACAAGATCGATCTGCTCGCCGATCTGCTCACCCGGGCGGAAACGGACGAAGTCGCGATCGTCGCGCGATTCCTGAGCGGCACCTTGTCTCAGGGACGCATCGGAGTGGGTTCGGCTTTGATCATGGCTGCCCGCGCGTCTTCCTCGGCTCCCCACTCGACCTTGCGCGTGCGCGAAGTGGACGAGACGTTCGAGCGCCTCGCGCACCTCTCCGGAAAGGGATCGCAGAACCAGCGGCAGGAGCTGCTTCGCGATCTCTTCGCCCGCGCCACCGCCGCGGAGCAGGAGTTCCTCATCCACCTTCTCTTCGGTGAGCTCCGGCAAGGAGCGGCGCCGGGAATCATGGCGGAGTCGATCGCGCGCGCCGCTCGCATCGATGCGAAAGCGGTGCGTCGCGCGATCATGGCGCACGGAGAGATCGGCGAAGTGGCTCGCATCGCGCTCCACGAAGGCATGGGGGCGCTGGACTCGATCGCGGCGAGCCTGTTTCGACCGATCCAGCCAATGCTCGCTCAATCCGCTTCGGGCGCCGAAGAGGCGATCGATCTCCTGGGAGACGCTCTCCTGGAATGGAAGCTCGACGGCGCCAGGATCCAGGTGCACAAATCGGATGGCGAGGTCCGCGTCTATTCGCGCCAGCTCAACGAAGTGACGCAGTCGGTCCCCGAGGTGGTAGAGGTGGTGTCGGCGCTGCCGGCCCGCTCGCTCATTCTCGACGGCGAAGTGATCGCGCTCCGGGAGGATCGCTCCCCCCATCCATTCCAGCTCACCATGCGGCGGTTCGGAAGCAAGGACGCGGAGGGGCGGGCGCAGCTCCCGCTCACGCCTTTCTTCTTCGATCTACTGCACCTCGACGGCGAGCTCTGGATCGATCGCACCCAGGAGGAACGGTCTCGCGAGCTCGAGGCTCTCGCGGGCGAGCAGCTCGTCGTTCCGCATCTTCGGGTGAGTGATCGCGCCATCGCGGACGACTTCTTGCGTGCCGCGCGCGCCGCGGGTCATGAAGGGATCATGGCGAAGTCGATCTCGGCTCCGTACGAAGCAGGCAGTCGCGGCTCCGCGTGGCTCAAGGT
>CAMPIC010000156.1 GCA_946886185.1 uncultured bacterium | reverse complement strand
TCCCGAACCGGTGCACCTCTTCGAGCAGCTCGCGGTGCCGGGAATCGATCCATGCCATGTCGACCTGGCCGCTCGTGAGCAGCGTCACGCGCTGGTCGTTGGTGACTCCGTCGGCGCAGACCAGAACGAGGGAGTCGAGGAGAGCGGGCCGTCCCCAATATTCCGCGTTCCGGGCCAGCGTGATGTCCCCTCGGCCGGTGCGACGGACGAAGCGGAAGGGACCGGTCCCGATCGGGTGCTCGCGCAACGCCTCCCATCCGCTGGAAGGCGGCGTGATGCGGAGTTGATCCATCGCCAGCACCGGCAGGAAGAAACTCACCGGAGCGTCCAGCACGATTTCGACGGTGCTCTCGTCGAGTGCGATCAGACCACTGACCGAAGCCGCTCGCCCCACCCGATACTCCTCCGCACCCACGATGTGTCCGAGATAGGTTTCCGCGAGGCACTCGCGCGGCTTGTCCGGCTCCAGCACACGGGTGAGAGAGGCCACCACCACTTCTGCGGTGAGCGGCTGGCCATCATGAAAGCGCACCCCACGCTGGAGATGGAATCGATAACGCAGCCCGTCTTCGGAGATCACCCACGATCGCGCGATGGAGGGGACCACCGCGAGATTCGCGCTCACCTTGACCAGTCCTTCGTAAACCTGGTTCGCGACGGTGCCTTCATACACGTCGTCGATCAGCACCGGATCGAGGTCATTGGCTCGCTCCTGAAGGACCCGCAGCGTGCCGCCGGGTTCCTCGGCTACCTGGACGGGAGGCGGCTCCTTTGCACATCCGGCAAGGAGCAGAACGAGGACGCAGAGCCCCCACGTAGCGCCAAGCGTGGTCGAGAGGCACGAGGCTGCGAGACGCGTGGTCGAGAGGCGCGTGGTCGAGAGGCGCGTGGTCGAGAGGAACGTTGTCCTGCAGAGCTTCGTGGAGATCGATGGGGCCGGCCACGCGTCAGCGGCGCAACGCGTGGCCCTCGCCTCGCCGCGCGGCAAGTCTTGCCGACTCGCGATTTCGTTCAGTCGGGTCACGTGTGCTTCCAAGGACCGGCATTCGTTGTGCGGCCCGCGCGCCGGGAACCGCCCCTCGCGTCGGTTTTCGGCCCATTAGTGGGATCGCTTTAGAGGCCGGCGGAAAAACGAGGCGGCACGCGCGAAGCCAGGTCGCGCGCGGTTCGAAGAGCGCGGTGGCGGGTCGCTGAGTGGCTTCCCGGAGGCCACCCCGATTTCAACGGAGGAAGCAGGATTTCGATCGCGGGATCCCGTTTGCCCCGGGGAGGGAGATCTCTCGATCAGCAGGATCCCGTTTGCCCCGGGAGGGAGATCTCTCGATCAGCGGGATCCCGTTTGCCCCGGGGAGCGGAACTTGATCAGCGCCGTTGGGCGTAAAGGCTCTTCACCCTGCCCCAGGTCGACTCCAGCGTAGGAGTGGGTTCTCCCTGCACCGCGGAGACCGTGCGCGCGTAGATGTAGTCGCCGATGAACGACTGGTCACCATCCGCGGCATTGCCCACGAGGTAGAACGTGATGCCGGGAAGCTCCGGAGCGACCCAATCGAAGGTCCACTCCGTCGGCCCGTCGCTCGGCCAGTAGGTCCCGTCGCTCGTGTGCTTGAGATAGTCTTCCGTCCCGTCGACGTCTTCCGAGATCTGGGTGTGGAGAGGATCGGTCACGATCAGGCTCCCGCCTTGCGCGAACGGATCGGCGTCATCGAGAACGGTGACCTCTAATCCCCAGCGCTGCTGTCCCGGGTCCGACAGAATGACGGTCAGCGGATAGGTCTCTCCAGGCACGTACTCCGCGGGAACCCCCAGGAGCACGAGATCGCCGTTTCCGGAGTTCAGCTCGTAGCTGAAGTGGCAGGCGGTGCAATTCATGTAGTTCGGAGGGTTGTTCGCGAAACGATCGGGAGGACCACCGCTGTACGCGAGCACCGCGCAGGGGGCCAATGCGAAAAGAAGGCCACCCAGCCGTAAGAACGAGTTCCCGTGCTTCATCCGCTGATCTCCTGTCGATGCATACCGGGCGAAACCACGGCGACCTCGTGGGATGTTACAGGGCCGGGAAGATTTTACGTTATCGTTCGCCAAAGGTCAACGAGAGCCGGCATCCGTCAGTGGCGTCCTTAGGGTAAAACACCGAGACCCTCGCGAAGTGGAGAGGCCAGGAACCGCGGTCGATTTGCGCACCTCGAGCGTCGCTACCTCCTCGAATTCGGCGCGCGGGAGCGACCGCGCGAGGGTACCCTCGGTCACGACTCACAGCGGATTCCGGATAGGCCAACGAGAACGAGATCGATCATGACGACTCCACGACCCAGCTCGAGCCGACTGCGTCCCGAGGCGATTCCTCGCGAGGTGGCGCGCGCCGCGGCGCGACTCCGGAGCGCGGGCGGTCAGGCCTGGATCGTGGGCGGAGCGGTGCGGGATCTGCTCCTGGCCCGGCCCGTTCGCGACTGGGATCTGGCCACGGACCTCGTGCCGGCGCGCGTGCTCGAGCTCTTTCCCGGCTCGCTCGACGTTGGAGCCCGGTTCGGCACCGTCACCGTGCCGGGACCGGGCGGATTCGAGATCACCACCTTTCGAAGCGACGGCATCTACTCCGACGCGCGCCATCCCGACGACGTGAAGTTCAGCGACTCGATCGACGAGGATCTCGCGCGGCGCGATTTCACGATCAACGCGTTTGCCTACGATCCCGTGACGGATCGATTGGTCGACCCGGGAACGGCGCTGCAAGATCTGTCGAACGCGCTGCTCCGGACGATGGGAGACGCCGAGACCAGATTTCGAGAAGACGCGCTCCGACTCCTGCGCGGCGTTCGGCTCGCGACCGAGCTCGGTTTTGGGATCGAGCCGTCGACGTTGCGTGGAATGGTCCTCGCCGCCCCCGGCATCGTGAGGATCGCGCCCGAGCGCGTGCGCGCGGAAATCGATCGTCTGCTCGAGCTCGATCAGCCGAGCATCGCGTTCTCTCTCCTCTTCGAGACCGGCCTGCTCCATCGCATCCTGCCTGAGCTCGCCGCGTGCTACGGAGTCGCGCAGAATCCACATCACGCGTTCGATGTCTTCCATCACTCGCTGGCCGCGCTCGATCGCTCCGTGGGGGCGAGCCGGGTGGTGCGGCTGGCGGCGCTCTTCCACGACGTCGGAAAGCCCGAGACGCGCGTCGAGACCGACGAGACGGCGACCTTCTATTCACACCAGTACAAGAGCGAGGACCATGCCGATCGGGCGCTGCGCCGCTTGCGCTATCCCAACCAGGAGCGCGAAGCGGTCGCGCACCTCGTACGCCATCACATGTTCCACTACACCGAGGAATGGAGCGACGCGGCGGTGCGGCGCTTCCTCCGAGAGATCGGTCCCGAGCGAGTGGAGGATCTCTTCGCGATGCGCGCCGCCGACACCCTCGGCAACGGCCTCCGGTCACGCGTGGCGCCGCAGCTCGGTCAGCTCCGCGAGCGGATCGATCGGATCCTGGAGGCGGAAAACGCGCTCGGGGTGCGTGACCTCGCGATCGACGGATACGACCTCATGAACGAGCTCGGGATGACTCCGGGAAGGCAGATCGGGGTCCTTCTGAACGGGCTCCTCGAAGCCGTGCTCGACGATCCCTCCCTCAACGAGCGCGACCGCCTGCTTGCCCTCGCGCGCGAGCGGCTCTCCGCTTCGGGATAGGCGCCGTTTTCCGAAAACAACGGCTTGCCCCATAATGTCCAGGCATACGATCCAGGCAGAGTGGACGCATCCGAGAAAGTCAGGGACGGACGATGGCATCGCGGGCGGGTGAGCTTCTGGAGCGCGTGCGGCGGTTGACCGAGGGACGCGGTCAGATCGTGCACGTGGAGACGATGGAAGAGCGGGTGCCGCGATTCGGGTCTCTGGACCGGCCCATTTCCGGGCGACTGCAGGAACGCCTCGCGGAGGACGGCATCGAATCGCTCTTCTCGCATCAGGCGCGCGCGGTCGAGCGCGTGCGCCAGGGCGAGCACGTGGTGGTGGTGACGGGAACGGCATCCGGGAAAAGTCTCTGCTACCAGATTCCCGTCCTGGAAGCGCTCGAGGAAGATGCCGCGTCGCGCGCGCTCCTCCTCTTCCCCACCACGGCGCTCGCGCAGGAGCAGCTCAAGGTGCTGCGCCGTCTCCTGGTCGAAGAAGAAGATGCGCGATCCCCCCGCGCCGGCACTTACGACGGCGACACTCCCGCGAACCTGCGCACCCGGCTGCGTGACGAAGCGAACATGCTCCTGACCAATCCGGACATGCTCCATTCCGGGATCCTGCCGCATCACGCGCGCTGGTCTGGATTCTTCAGCCGGCTCCAGTACGTGGTGGTGGACGAGATCCACGTCTATCGCGGCATCTTCGGCTCGCACGTGGCCAACGTGCTCCGCCGTCTGCGGCGGATCGCGGCCCACTACGGAGCCGATCCGATCTTCATCTGCGCTTCCGCCACCATCGCCAATCCCGGAGAGCTGGCGTCCCGACTGTTGGGCGCGCCCGTCACGGTGATCGACGAAGACGGATCCCCGCGCGGTCGCAAGCACTTCCTCTTCTGGAATCCTCCGCGCGCGGGCGAAATGGCGATGGAGCGGCGCAGCTCCAATCTGGAAGCGCGCGACCTCCTCGTCGCGTTGATCAAGGATGGCTATCAAACCATCGCGTTCGTCAAGGCGCGGCTTCTCACCGAAGTGCTGCTGCGCTACTGCCAGGAAGCGCTCCGCGAGGCGGGAGGAGGCCTGGCCGGGAAGCTGCGCGCGTACCGCGCCGGCTATCTCGCGAGCGAACGCCGCAAGATCGAGGCGGCGCTTTTCGCCGGGGAGCTGCGCGGCGTGATCTCGACCAACGCGCTCGAGCTCGGCATCGATGTCGGCTCGCTCGATGTGGCGCTCCTGGTCGGATATCCGGGCACGATCGCGTCCACCTGGCAGCAGGCGGGGAGAGCGGGGCGCAGGCAGAGCGAATCGGTCGCGATCCTGGTCGGGCACAACGCTCCGATCGATCAGTACCTGATGCAGAACCCGGACTATTTCTTCCGCAACAACCCGGAGAACGCGATCCTCGATCCCGGCAATCCGCACATCCTGCTCAATCACCTCCGCTGCGCCGCGTTCGAGATCCCGATCCCGGTGCCGGAGGAAGGAACCTGGGGAGAGTACGCGCCGGCCATCCTCGATCTGCTCCAGGATCGCACCCTCGTGCGGCAGGTGAAGGGGCGCTGGTTCTACGCGAGCGAGGACTATCCTGCCGCCACGTTTTCCCTCCGCAACTCCGGGGAGAACGAGTACACGATCATCGACACGAGCGAGACCAATCGCGTCATCGGGACGATCGACGAGCCATCCGCATTCACGCAGGTGCATCCGCAGGCGGTCTACCTGCACGACGCCGAGACGTATTTGGTGGACTCGCTCGATCTCTCCGAGCGGATCGCCTATCTGCACAAGGCGGACGTCGACTATTACACTCAGGCGGTGACCGACAGTTACATCGACGCGGCGGACCCGGAGCTGGAACGAAGCTGGGCCGCTGATGCCACGTTCGTTGCGGCGAGCGACCTCCACGGTTCATCCTCCGATGCGCATGATTCCGCGAGCGCGCCATCGGCTCGTGCCGCGAGCGTGCCATCGGCTCGTGCCGCGAGCGCGCCATCGGCTCGTGCCGCGAGCGCCGCCGGATCTTCCGGTTCGGTCCACTCCAGCTCCGCTGGCAGCTGGACGCAATCTCCGATCGTGGCGCTTTCCTTCGGAGAGTGCTCGATCCATGAAAAAGTCACGATGTTCAAGAAGATCAAGTTCGGGAGCCGCGATTCCCTCGGCTACGGGCAGGTCGATCTTCCCCACTGGACCTTGCGCACCACTGCGCTCTGGTTCGTCTTCTCCGCTCCGGTGCTGGCCAAGGCGCTCCAGCAGGGGCGCGTGCCCGCGGATGGATTGACCGGGATCGCCAATGTGCTCTCAGAGGTGGTCTCTCTGCACGTGATGTGCGATCCGCACGATCTCGGAACGGCGGTCGACATGCGGAACACCGGGGGTCCGACCGTCTTCCTCTACGACAAGTATCCCGGCGGACTCGGATATGCGCAGCGCGCGTTTCATCGCTTCGAGGAAATGCTTGCGGCCGCGCTCCGCCTGATCGAGGGGTGCCCGTGCGAGGATGGATGTCCCTCCTGCGTCGGCTCTCCCCTGCCCGCCAGCTTCCACCAAGATCCAGACGCCTTCAGCAGGGGACGGATCCCGGACAAGGAGGCGGCGCTCATCCTGCTCCATGCCGCGCTCGGACACGGGGAGTATCGGGCGCGAGTTCCGCTGCAAGGAATCCGCGCCAGGCGGGCGGAGGCGCTCGCCGCGCGGGAAGGAGAACCTCGCGCGGCCGATGAAGCGCGCGCGGTCCGGAGCAGCGAGCGAGCACGGAGCGGGGCCGCCTCGGACACAAGGGTTGGTCGGGACGCCGGCCGCCGCGAGTCCCAGACGTCGTTGCCGCGCGAAGTGCGTCCTCTTCCCGAGGATCTGCGCCGGAAGCTGGTCGGCCAGATCGATCGATTGAAAGAAAACACGGAGGATCGCCGCCGGCGTTCCTTCCCGACGCATCGCGTCGGCGCGACCGA
Source organism: uncultured bacterium (assembly GCA_946886185.1). The sequence goes on along the minus strand of CAMPIC010000156.1, from coordinate 141 downwards.
TTGAGGGTCAGTGCCGGGATACGCGATGAAGCTCACGTGATGTGGAATCCTGCGAGGAGAGTGTCATGGCAGAGCAGTTCGACGTAGTGGTGTTCGGACCCCATCCCGACGACATCGAGATCGGATTGGGCGGATCGGTGG
>CAMPIC010000155.1 GCA_946886185.1 uncultured bacterium | reverse complement strand
CAACATGACTAGGCGCTCCATGAAAGCCCACATCCGCTCGCGCCGGAGGGTGACGATTGCGGAGGTCTCGGCGCCGTCGAATCCTCCGCGAGACAGAGGCACGACAGGAAGCTCCGCATAGCGCACGATGCCACGCGCCACGTCGCGCTGCGCCTCGCGAGGCAGGGAGTCGAGACGCGCGCCTGCCTCCAGTGCATTGCTTTGACCCCAGACGATGCCGATTCCTTCCCACACGTGTGCGCGCGCGTTCTCCGGGAGGAGCGCGATCGCCTCGGCCCAGTCCTCCATCTCCGCCGCGTGATAGAGGCGCATGCCGAGTCCGTTCCACAGATATGGCGCGACCAGCTCAGGAACGCTCGCGATCTGCTCCCAGGAAAGCTTCTGGCCTACGACTTCGCCCAGCAGAGGCCAGTCGGTGCTGCGCAGAGGCGCCGCGAGCGGGCGATACCGGCCGTTGGAGATGGCGAGCGCCTGCGCGCCGAGCCCGCAAAGCAGAGTGAGCAGCGCGAGGGCGCCGGCGATACGACGCAAGTGATGGAGTCGGGGAAGCGCGCCCGATGCGGCTCCCGCGATGACGAGCAGCAGCAGCGGATAGACCGGCATGAGATAGCGCGAGGAGCGGTCCGGAGCGCTCAGACAGAACGCGAGTAGATGCGCGAGCACGCCCACGAGAACCATTCCACCCAGCATGGCCGTACTCGCTGTGAAGGAGCCACTCGGCGAGCGCGGGGTGATGTCCGAATTCACCGGTGAGTTCGAAGGGATGTCGGAATCCACTAGCGAGCGCGAAGAGATGTCGGAGTTTGCCGGCGAGCGCGAAGCGCGCCAGGACGTGATGGCATGGATGGCGACCGCGAGCGAGCCCGCGAGGAAAGCGAGCGCAAAGATCGCGGCGGCTGCCTCTCCCGCGCCCCCCGGCAAGTCGTAGCTCGCCAGGAATCCGTCTTCGATCAGTAGACGCGCGCGGGTCCACGCTTCCGCGGCATTCTCGCTCGCGCCAAGCGGACGGCTGTACACCCGCAGCGCGTCTCCTCGAGTGCGCGCAAGGTTCCAGATCCACGGAACGCATCCCAGCGCCAGGCCCGCGGCGCCGAAGAGCCACACGCGCCGCGGTCGCGCGCGCGTGACCAGGAGCGCGCTTCCCAGGATCGCAACCGTCACCGGAACAGTCGAATAGGTGAGGAAGATCCCGAAGCCGACCGCGAGCCCGCAGGCGAACGCGTACCGTCCGCGTCGAGCGATCTCGCCGTCATCGCGGTTGGTCGATCGTGTTTGCGGCTGCGTGTCGGGAATGGATCGGTCGAGGCCGTGCCGCCAGGTCGCCGCGCACGCGGCCAGCAGCAGCGCGCCGCCGATCCAGGTGGCCGCTTCGGAGTGGTCGCCCTTCGCGATCCACATGGTCCGCACGTAGACGCTGGGAGCGAGCAGATACAGAGCCGCGAACGTCCATCCAGCCCGCCGCCCCCAGATCCAGGTCGCGAGCTGCGTCCAGAAGAGCGCTCCCAGGAGCGTGACGAGGAACGGGATCAGTTTGAAGGCGAGGTAGGAGGGTCCGAAGATCGTATGCACCGGCGCGGCGAGCAGCGCGACGACGAGCGACCCGCCTCCGTAGGCCATGAACTGATATGAGGTCAGCGGCAGTCCGAACCGACCTCGAATCGCTTCTGCCGCGGTGGCCGTGAAAAGCTCTTCGCGGTCGTAGAGTGGGCGCTCCGGTCCGGCATCCCACTCCAATTCCGAGGGATCGAGCACCTCCATGACCCGCTCTTCCGCGGGATCGAGAGTGGCGAGGAGGAACGAGACCCGCAGCACAGCGAGGACGGCGAGCATGAGAAGCATCGACTTCATGGGAAAGAAGCCTCTCGGAACGATCGTCTCGATCGGCGGCGTCGTTCTGAGCTCGGACTCGGTCGGAGATGCCTCAGGGGAGGTTAGAGCCGGGCCCGCGTCGAGTCGGCCGCGAGCTTCCCGGGCCGGACCAGTCCCCGCGGAAACAGAGTGCGTTTCGATCACCCCCGATGTCGCTCCATCCAGCGCACCGCGTAGTCCACCAGCGGACGCTGCGGGATGAACAGGGTCTCGGCCGCGCCGACATGACCGCGTTCGAGCGGTCCTCCATCTTCCTCGTAGTCCATCCCGATCCGGACGAAGTCGTCTTCGCTCAGCAGGACGTCCTGGAACGTGACCCAGCGGCGCCGCCCCTCGACGGAGATCGGGGCTCCTTGCGTCACGGTTCGCCTGCTCGGAAAGCGCGCGCGATACTCCGCGAGGTGCAATGAGGTGTTGCGATCGTGGCCGACTCCAAGAAGGAGGATGCTTCCACTCAGGTCATAGAGGCGGGCGAGCGGGGAGCCTTCGCCGAGCCCGAAGTCGAGCTCGTGCGCGCCGGTGATGGCGGATGCAAGCGGACCGCGCGCGGCAAAGGAAACCTGCGGGTGAGCGGAGCGCACCACGCCCGGTTGCGTGCGGAAGAGCTCGGGGAGCCGCCCCATGAACCAGCTGGGAGTCCGCGCGGGATCGTACGGGGGCATCGTCTCGCGGATCACGGGCCACCACGACTCGGGAACGGGCGGGTTCCTCCACTCCGACGGCTCGGATAGATCCGAGGAGTGAGTGGGAACCACGAGCGTACCGTTCGGCCCGAGCGCACGCGTCAGCGCCTCGATCATCGCGACCGCTCCGCCGCAGATCCAACCGACTTTGCTGAGCGAGGTGTGCGCGAGCACCACTCCGCTCACGCCGAGACCGAGCAGATCGCGCATCAGAGACTCGACCGTGCATGGTCTTTGAGTGATTTCGATCGTGTGGCTCACGCGCCGCGCCTCGTCGGAAAGGACCGGAAAGAACAAGCGTACAGGACGGCGCGTGAAGCGTCACGCGAACCACCTGCGACCGGACACCGTCGATCGTCCTTTCGGCGGACCGTGGCCATGTCTCCGCGGGGCGAACAGGCCGCGAGCGGACGAGCCCGAGCCACTGTTTCACGGCCACGATCTGGCAAGGGAGCTGATGTTCCTGTGCGCATCGCGCCCGCTTTCTCGAGACGCACCTGCTGTGTATGCTGAGGCATGGCCCGTCACTCCTTGCGTCGCTCGCTCATGGCCTGCTGGTGGCTTCTCGCGCTTGTCGCTCTACCGGCAAGGGCGCGCGATCTGCCCGCCTCCTGCACCTGCCCGCTCGGGTTCGGCAACTGGATGCGCTTCGAGGACTCGAACGCCTCGCCGAACATGCCCGACTTCTGGGATGAAGAATCTCTGGAAGTGGACGAGATCTCTCTCTGCTCCCACGGGATCTCCTTCGTCTTCCTCACGCGCCAGAACGACAACCTCGTCATTGCGTCGCTCTTTTTCCCCGAGCCGACCCCGGAGTTCCTTGAGACGCGGTTCGCCCACAGCCGACGCGCGAAAAGCGGCCTGGAGGGAGAGCGGATCCAACTGATGGACCGGTATACCTCGCTGCGCTGGCGGATCGAGGAACAGTTCGGCAGCGCATTCGATGAGTACGGGCGCGTGGTCTTCCGCGAAATGGAAAGCGGCGCGCGCCCGAAAATTCTGGACCCGCTCGACCGCCTCTCCCTGAAATGGAACTCGAACGAGCTCGAGCTCCGCGGCTACCTCGACGTTTACTTCACGCAGATGATGTGACGCTGGTTCAGCTCGGCAGCCCCAGACTCAGCTTGAAGATGGAGCGGATCTCCCCGACCGGCTCCTGACGCAAATTGAGGACCGTCTGCCGGTGATATCCCGCGAGCGGTCCACGCGCGTCGTCCGGAAGGATCCCGAGCTGGAAGAGCGTTTCCATGATGGCGGAGTCACGGGCGCGCTGGGCTCCATCTTCGATCTTGATGGTGATGCCGAGTCCCGCGCCATCACGCACCGTCGCGACCGCGTATGCGCCCTCGGCTCCCGATTTCGCGACCAGGGGGACTTCGAAGGAGGCGGCCGCCTGCATCAGATCGGTGCACAGACGCCCGTGTCGTCCCGCCACCAGATGCGGATGCGCGCGCATCGCGGTCCAGACGCGGCGCATTCCCTCCGTAATCGGCACCGGAAATGGATCCGGACTGTCGCTCGCCTCGGCCCGCTCGTCGGGATCGCGGTCGTAGACGTCGAGATCTTCGTCCTCATCGGAAGCGGTCTCGTGGTCGTGACGGCGACGGTGGCGATGGGGGGACGGACTGGATCGCGCGCGGAGATGCGGAACCCCTTCTCCTTCCGCCGCGAGCCGCGCCAGCGCCAGGGAAAAGGAACGCAGCGGTATGCGAAACGAAGGAGCGGTGCACCCATCGGGCGAGGTCTGGATCTCCTCAGGCTCGAGCCCGCACAAGTAGCCGAGAATTCCGCGGATCGCGATCTGGATCGCATGATCGGGATCTGTATATGTGTCGGTGGGAAGATCGAGGAACCGGGCCGTGGCCAGCATCGCGGCGTGTTTGCCGGAGCAGTTGTTGTGGAGCGCGGTGGGGCGGGCGCCGCGCGCCTGCATCGCTTCCCGGGTCGGCCCGTCGAACGGCGGATGCACTCCGCACCGGAGCGCCGATTCGTCCAGCCCCGCCTTGCGCAAGATGCTCGCGACTCGTTCCTGGTGCTCCGGTTCTCCGCTGTGCGACGCGCACGCGACCGCCAGCTCCTCTTCCGTGATCCCCAGACCGTCCGCCGCGCCGGAGCAGACGAAGGCGAGCGCCTGGAACGGCTTCGCGCAGGAGCGGAGATACACGCTTTCGACAGGATTGCCGAGCGATGCGACCAGACGTCCGCCCACGTCGACCGCGGCGATGCTCCCGCGGTGCGCCGATTCGACGTACATCCCCCGGGTCACTTGCACCGCCGGTGCAAACGGCTGCTGGGTCACCTGTGGTGACTCCTTTCCTGGGCCCTCCCGCTCGCCTTCCGTGGCAGCGCCGATCCCTTTCCTGCGGGATCGGCGGAGCGACGCCTCCATCCTGGAAGTCGAGGACCGTGTCGACTTCAGTACACGGCGTCCATGCCGAGCCGGTGGAATCATATCAGCTTCCCGGCTCCTGTCCATGCAGCCGCCCCGCGGTCTCCGACCGGAGCACGGGAGGCCGCACTTCCGGCGCAACTCCGGAAGCCCACCGATCGATATGTAGAAGGTGCCCCGCGGAGTCCCAAGCGTTGGAGGTTGCATGAATCGAAGTAAATGGTCAGTGACAGCCCTTTGCGGGCTGCTCCTCGGAACGATGGTGGTCCCGGCACGCGCGGATGATCCAGCGAGCCAGGTCGTGGTGAACGCGGTCGTGATCGAGCAGGCAGAAATCGAGCAGCTCGAGCAGCAGTACGGAGTGCGGATTCCGGCGGGACGGTACTGGTACGACCCGGCCTGCGGCGCCTGGGGACTCGAAGGAGGACCGGCCGCCGGGATCACCGTGCCAGGGGCGACGTTGGGTGGGCCGCTGCGCGTCGAGGCGTCCGGCGGCAGCAATCGCGGAGCGATCACCGGCGTCTTCATCAATGGCCGTGAGATCCACCCGCTCGACCTCCAGGCGCTCTGCCAGCTGATCCCGGTAGGACCGGGACGGTACTGGGTCGACGGCTGGGGCAACGCGGGTTACGAAGGGATGCCGTCCGTGGTCAACCTCTGGCAGCTCGCCCAATTGCAAGGCGGCGGCCGCGGCTATCACCACGCCGGACCGGGCGGGTATACCGGCAGCGACGGAGAGACCTTCTACTTCTTCGATCCGGAGACCGGGTCGAGCGTCATGTCGAACTAATCGCGTCGCGCAATCTCGATCGTGTCGAACCGATGAACGCAAGTCGGGCCGCCGCACCTAGCTCATGTTGGCTGAGGCGGCCCGCGATCGTCAGGTCCAGTGTGACGCTGAACTGACCGAAGCTCGTTACGCCACGACTCCGCTCAGCGTCTGGTGCATCGCGAGGCGGAGCCGATCGAGCCCTTCCGCCAGCACCGACGGATCGATCGAGAGCGGCGGGCGGAACCGGATCCCCTTGCGACCGCTCGGCAGGACGATGAGCCTCTGATCGTGAGCCGCGCGAATCAGCTGCTTGCGCTCGATCCGATCGGTCACGTCGAACGCGCAGAAGAGCCCGCGCCCGCGCACGTTTTCGATGACTCCCGGGAACTCCTCTTCCATGGCGTGGAGCTGCTGGAGGAGGAGCTCTCCCGTCTCCGCGGCGCGTTGCACGAGCTGCTCTTCTTCGTAGATCTCCAGGTAGAGCTGGCAGCGCACCATGTCGATGAGATTGCCGCCCCAGGTCGAGTTGATCCGGCTCGGCGTGTGAAAGACATTGCCTTCGATCTCATCGAGGCGCGGTCCGGCGAGGACTCCGCACACCTGCGTCTTCTTGCCGAAGGCGAGCAGGTCCGGATGTACCCCGAAATGCTCGTGAGCCCACATCTTTCCGGTGAGACCGAGCCCGGTCTGCACTTCATCGAAGATGAGCAGGAACTCGTGCCGGTCGGCCATCTGACGAAGCTCCCGGAAGAACTCGGCGCGGAAGTGGTTGTCTCCGCCTTCGCCCTGGATCGGCTCGATGATCACGCAGGCGATGTCGTCGCGACGCTCGCGCAGAGCCTGCTCGATTTGCGCGATCGCTTCCCGCTCCTTGGCGATGGTCGATTCGAGATTCTCGCCCTCGAGCGGGAACGTGATCTTCGGATTGACGATGCGGGGCCAGTCGAACTTCGGGAACCACTTCGTCTTGTTCGGGTCGGCCGATTCCGTGAGTGACAACGAATACCCGCTGCGTCCGTGGAACGATTCCTTGAAGTGGATCACC
>CAMPIC010000154.1 GCA_946886185.1 uncultured bacterium | reverse complement strand
CGGGCGCGCTGCGACGATCCGAACTACCTCGTGCGGAGGGATGCGGTGCGCGCAATGCGGGATGCCGGGTTGGAGCCTCCGCGCGCCGCGGAGCCGGTGGAGACGGAGAAGACGCTCGACGAATACCGCGCCATCCTGGAATGGGCCCGCCGCGAATGGCGGGCCGAGATTGAAACGGACGGCGGAACCCTGGCGATCCGTCTCTTCACGCGCGACGCGCCGCTCACCTGCTGGAACTTCGCCCGTCTCTGCGAACGTTCCTTCTACGACGGTGGAAGCTGGCACCGCGTCGTACCAGACTTCGTCCTGCAAGACGGCTGTCCGAGGGGCGACGGTTGGGGCGGCCCTCCTTGGCAGATTCGCTGCGAGATCAACCGGCATCGCTATGATCGCGGAGCCCTGGGGATGGCGCTCTCCGGCAAGGACACCGGCGGGTCGCAGTTCTTCCTCACGCACTCCGAGCAACCGCACCTCGACGGCGGATACACCGTGTTCGGATCCATGGAGTCGGGCCAGTCCATCGCGGACCGGATCGTGCAAGGGGCGCCGATCCACCGTATCCGTGTGGTAGAGGGATAGTTCGTCAGTCGCTGTGCTATCCTGCCGATTGCTGGGGAGGCGAGTCAGGCCCCTTGCTGGCAAAAGGTCCCGTTCGCCACAGGGAAGAAGGAGAATGGGGATGCCGAGAACCCTCGGTGGCGCAGCCGCCGTCATGTGCGCGATCGTGATCACGATTTCAGTGCCGCTTCCGGCCCAGGCCGACCCGATCATCGAAAGGATCCAGAAGCTGTCGGAGAGCGGCGATCCGGCCGAGCGCCGATCGCTCTGCGCCGAGATCCTGAATCTCGACCCGCTCTCCTACGCCCGCCACTTCTGCGAAGGATACGAGGCGATCTACCTCGGATTGGACGCGGAGGCGGAGCGCTCTCTGACCGAGACTCTGGCGGCGCAATCCGACTTCTCCCTGGCCGCGGTGCTATACGGCGAAGCCTATGAAGGCCTGGGCAACGTCGCGCAGGCCGAACGCTACTACCGTTGGGCGGTCGAGGCCGCTCCGCGCAAAACGGACGGACGGTACTCGCTCGGAGTGCTCTATCTGAAACTGGCGGAGCGCGGCCAGACCGAGAACTACGCCAAAGCGCTCGAGGCATTTCGCCAGATGGCGGAGGTGTCTCCATCCTCCCCCGACGGATTCACCAATATGGGCTACGTGCTCACGCGCATGGGCCGGTACGAAGACGCGGAGACTCTCTTCGAGCGAGCGATCAGCAAATCGCCCCAGGATCCCGCTCTGCATGACAACCTCGCCTCGCTCTACGCGCGTTGGGGGCGGCCGGAAGATGCGGAGAGAGTGTGGAAGCGCGCGCTCTCCCTCAATCCCACCTACGGCTCCGCGGTCGTCGAGCTCTCTTCGCTCTACGGGCGAACCGGGCGACTCGTGGACGCGATGATGGTGTTGGAGGCCTCCAAGGGATCGATCGTCGCCCCTCCCTGGGGCCCGAAGATTCGCCGGAATCTGGGCTACGCCTTTCTGGGAGGAGGAGATTTGGAACGCGCGCAGGCAGCGTTCCTGGAAGCCGCGGGGAGCGCGGACGCGCTCACGCACCTCGGCCTGGCGCATCTGCGCATGATCGGCAACGTCCCCGAGCTCGCGCTCGACTCTTATCGGCGCGGAGTGGCGATCGATTCCTCGGTCGCCGTTCCGTTCGTGCGCGCCTGGAAGACCGAGCTCCGCGCCGCGCTCGATCCCGCATCCGACCCAATGCTCTCCAGCTTGCTCGGCCAGATCGACTCGGGCGCTCTTCCCGACACGGTGCTGCACGGGGCGAACGGAAAGGCCGCGACGCAGCCGCTCGTCGGGTACGTTCTCGAAGGATGGAGCTTCGAGGGCGCCGACCTCGCCGTTCTGCAGTTCGTCGAGATGAGCTCGCGCGTGGCGGAACAGGGATACGACACGCCTCCGCGGCCCATCACGCAAGTTCCGGCCGCGTACCCCGAACGGGCTCAGGATCGGGGGCTGGAGGGAGAGGTGCTGGTCAAGGTATCGATCGACGAGACCGGGAAGGTCACCGATGCGCAGGTCGAGCGGTCCACCGCGGATCGCGATCTGATCGAGTCCGCGCTTTCCGCCGCCATGAAATGGACATTCGCGCCGGCGGTCCGATACGGCTCCCCTGTTTCTTCCAGCATCGTCATTCCGTTCAGCTTCAAAGGGAAGCCGTAGCGCACTCGCCAAATTGGGCGGAACGAAGCCCGTTCGGGACGGAACGAGGACTACACGCGCCGCCGAATCCGGCCGATTACGGAATGGACGGCCCGTGTGGGTTGGGCTGCCCGGGGGAGCTTCCTTGAGAAACCGCATCCTGCACGTCGCCGATCTCCATCTGGGAGATGCGCACCGCTACCTCGGCTCCCGAGCCGGCGACCGTGCGCGCGAAGCGGACTCACTCTTTCGCCGCATCACCGACTCCGCGCTCGAGTCGGAGCGGATCGGCGGGCTGATCATCGCCGGGGACCTCTTCGACCATTACGCCCCTCCTGCCGCGCTGGTCAACTCGGTGCTCGCCGACTTGACACGCTTGCGCGAGGCGGGCGTGCGCACCCTCACCGTGCCGGGCAATCACGACGAGTACAGCTACCCCGGCTGCGTCTATCGCCAACACGAATCGACCTGGCCCGATACGCTCGTGACCCGGCCGTTGCCGGGCAAGGTGGCGAGCTGGATGCTCGACGGCGTGGAGGTCGATCTCTACGCCATGGCCTACGTCGCCGGACGCAGCCATCCTCCCTTCGACGCGTTCGACATCGAGCCGGGCTCCGCGCGCACGATCGCGGTGCTCCATGGTTCGCTCGACACCAACTGGTCCGATCGATCGATTCCGCTCTCCCGCTCGAACCTCGAAAAGCTGGGTCTCGACTATGTCGCGCTCGGTCACCTGCACAAGCCGCGGGAGATACGTGCCGGAGCGGGCTGGATCGCCTATCCGGGACGGATCGAGGGCGGAGGATTTTCCGATCCGGGAGGAGCGCCGCTCCTCGAGATCGAGATCTCGTCCCAGGGGCTGGAGATCCATCGCGTGCCGTTTCCCAGTCGGAGGATCGAGACCCTGCGCTGGAATGTGAGCACGATCGACTCCGAAGCGGAGCTGCAGTCGAAGATCGAGCGCGAGCAGAGCCGTGACGCGAGTCGGATCCTCCGCATCGAGTTCACGGGGATAGCGGGATTTCCGATCGACGTCAACACGCTGGAGGAGCGGTGGCGGGACCGCTTCCATCACCTGGAGATGCGAAGCGAGGTTTCCGCCTCGGCGGATCTCGACCGCCTCGCTTCCGAACCGACGGTGCGCGGGGAGTTCGCGCGGATCGCGCGCGCGGCGATCGCGCAAATGGAGGACGAACGAGAGCGAGCCATCGCGGAAGCGGCACTCCGGGAAGGATTGGCTGCGTTCACCGCCGAGGAGGCGGCACGATGAGCCGATCGCGGAGCGAGCGTGCCGTGTCCGGTACGGAGTTCCCCGCCTTGCGCCTCCGCGAGCTGACTCTGGCCGGCTTCGGGGTGTATGACAAACTGACCCGGTTCCTCTTTCCCGACGGAAACGCGATCTATTTCGGGGCGAACGAAGTCGGAAAGAGCACTCTCCTCTTCGGACTGGCCGCCACCTGGTTCGGACTTCCCACCACTTCCGATGCGAGCCGCATCGGGACGGCGCGATTCCGGTCCTTCAGATCGAGCGACGCATTCTTCGGCGAGGTGGTGTGGGAGCGGGACGGACAGATCTACCGGCTGCATCGCGATTTCGACACGCACAAAGTCCGCCTCACCGAAGAGTCGCGCGGTCAGATCGACATCCTCTTCGAGGGAGAGCACAATCCCCTGGGACGCAGCAGCGCCGGATCGGCGTTTCCTCCTGTCCTCAGCGACCTGCTCGGTCTCGCTTCCTGGGACGTCTTCCTCCAGACGTTCTGTCTCTCGCAGCCGCTCCCACGAGGGGACGAGCTCGGGAGCGAGCTGCAGCACCTGCTTTCCGGAAGCCAGGATGCGCGCATCGATGACGTGCGCGAACGACTCTTCGGACGGATCAAGGAGCTCACGCGCAACACCGGAGAGATGGGGCTGGCGCGACCGGGCGGGGTCCGCCCGACCAACCAGCGCGATCAGGGAAAGATCGAGGAGCTGGAGAGCCGCGCCGCGAAGGTCCGCCTTCAGATGGAGCACGGGCGCCTTCAGCTGGAGCGCTTGAATCAGGGAAACGACGCGATCGAGGAAGCGCAAGCGGAACAGCAGCGCGTCCAGGAACGGCGCGCGCACCGCCGCCGCCGCTGCGCGATGCTCGAATCCTGGACGGAGCGCCAGCAGGAGCGGATACGGCGCTCCTCCACGGCCCAGCTGCTCCGCAGGGCCGCGGTGACGATCCAGGAGATCGCGGACGAACAGTACCAGCTGCAAACGAAACTGTCGCGAGAGCGCGCAGGCCTCGACGCTCCGTGCGCGGCGGAGCCGCACCTCGAAGATCTGGAGCGGGCGGCGCGGGAGCAGGCGCCGATCGCGGAGGCAGAGGCGAAGGGTGCGGCCGAACGGAAGGAGCTCGAAGCGCAGCGACTCGAGCTGGAAGTGCGCCTCGAGGAGTACTCCGCGGTTCGCGGCCGCGGCGATCTGGCGGAGACCCATGCGGGCCTGGCACGCGCCGTGGCGCGACGCGCCGAGCTCGAGCGAGAGCTTGCGGAGATGCAAGCGCGACGCGCGGCGGCGGCGCTGCCGATGGCCGAGCCCATGTCCGCCGACGCATGCCGCGTGCGCGCGATGCACTACCTCGAAGCAGTCTCCCGGCTGGAAGCGATCGAGGCGCGCGCGGGCGAAATTCGCGCGCAGCTGGAGGAACGGCTTTACCTCGAGGAGAACGGGCGGCGCGATCTCCTCTCCGAGAAGTTTCGGTTGGAGAGCGAGCTCAAGGAATGCTCGGCAGCCTTGCGGGAGGGGCGCGCGCGCAGCCAGGCCGAGCGCGACGCGGCTGCAATCGAGGCGCGTCTCGAGACGGCTTCCCCGGGCGGTCGGCGGAGCGATTCGCATGTGCCGTGGATGGCCGCTCTCGGTGAATGCGCCGTCGTGGCCGGGATCGCACTGGGGCTCGGACTGCCCGTCGCTGTCGCGGTGCTCATTGCAGTCGGATCGGCGGCGCTGCTCTTCATTTTCCTGAGGAGCCGGCTGGGCGGAAAGGCGAGCACATCTTCCCTCGTTTCCGCCTCGCAGGAGAGCGCTTCGCACTCCCGGCTCGAGACCACGAACCCGTCATCAGGAGAGTCGAACGACGAAATCGAGCGCCCGTCGCTCGCGCAGCTCCGGCTCACGCAGCGCAAGCTCGAGGATCGGCTGCAGGCGCTTTCCGCGGAGCTCGGACCGTACACGAAGGCGACCAGCGGCGAGATTTCGCGGATGGAAGGGCGCTGGCAAGCTTTGGACGACGAGGCGGAAGCGCTCGCGTCCGAGCTGCGTTCGCTCCGACCGCGCCTGGCGATCGCGCCCGAAGCGCAGGGAGATTGGAGAGACGGCGCGTTTCCTCCGGAGATGGCGCCTCTTCTCGAGCTCCCGGATGCGCCGCGAGCCGGTTCGCACCGTGCGCTGATCGCGTGGCTCCGCGGGCTCGACGAGACGGCGTGGGAACGTTTCTTCCAGGAGGAGCGCGCGCGCCGCGATTCCGAACGGGAATGGACCAGTCTCGAAGAAAAGATCGATGCGCGCATCGAGGAGCTTCGCGATCGAAGCGAAATCGAGATCCTCGAGCGCCGTCTGCGTCCGTTCACGCTGGCGGATGATCCCGAGCTGCTGGCCCGACGAGCCTTGGACGCGTCCCAGCTCGAACGGCAGCTCGACCTCCTCCGCGACCGCCTTGCGCAGTCCCAACGTCCGCCCCGCGCGCACTCGAACGAGTTGCTCCAGCGATGGAACGATCTTCTGCGGATCTGGCCCGGGGCGTCGAAGCACGCGCCGTGGGTGCCTGACGCAGAGTCCGGACCGCAGACCGCGCGCGACGCGATCGGCCTGGCCGAATGGGCGCACGCCACGCGCAAGCGGCTCCGGGAGATCGAACCGCTCTCCGCCCGCATCGATGCGCTGGCAGAAAGTCAGTCGAAGCTGCTCGCGAGCGAAAACTGTTCGTCACGCGTGGATCTGGAGGAGCGTCTCGCCGCCGAGGAGTCGGCGCTTGGAGCCGTGGTACGCGAGCTGGAGCTTCTCGCTCGCGGCGAACCACTTCTGAGCGGGGCCGAGGACTCGGATCCCGAATCCCGCGCACAGCGCCTCGATGCATTGCTCGTTCGGGAACGAGCCGGCGAGGAGTCGGATGATGCGCTCGAACAGGCGCTCGAGACCAAAATCCGCGAGCTTCATCGAAAGCAAGCGTCCCTCGAAGGGTCGGCCACGCCCAACGTCGCGTCGCTCGAGATCGAGCTTCGAAATCTCGAAGACGAGATCGACGAGAGCAAGCGAGAGCGCGATGCGCTCGCCACCGCGTACCAGTGGATGGAGCAGGCGCTCCAGGCATATCAAAAGAGCCACCGCGCGCATCTGGCCGAGCAGATCACCAACCATTTCCAGGCCGTAACCGGCATCTCCCGGCGCGTCGTGCTCGACGAGCGCTTCGAGATCTCGGTGCTCGATCCCTCGGGACATCCCCTGCAGGTCGATCAGCTCTCCCAAGGGGCCCGTGATCAGCTCCTCGTCTCGATCCGCTTGGGAGTAGCCGAGCTGCGTGCCTCGAGCGGTCGGGGCCGGTGCTGCGGCGACGAG
>CAMPIC010000153.1 GCA_946886185.1 uncultured bacterium | reverse complement strand
TCGCCGGAACGGCGGGCGCATGCCCATGCCGATCGCCGTCTACATCGCGATCGATCCGCGCACGGTGAAACGCGACTGGCGCAAGGCGCGGGCGTTTCTCTCCGTCCTGTTCGACGAAGCCATGGGCACGCCCGACGATTCACCGTGAGTCTTCGTTCCAGTATCCAGCACTCGCCTCGCAACCGCACTCACTCCGATGGTTCCTTGAATCGACGATGACGCATGAGCCGGGCCGGAAAACTCCGACTCGGCTCTCACGTTTCTGGGTGCGATTGCAGGCCTGCTCCCGCCACAGCGACGGCGAAGACGATCGATCAGCAACGCGACGACCCCATCCCGCCGCGTGTACTCAGCGGGCCAGCTTCACGACGCGCTGGGCGCTGTGAGAGCCGTTGGACTCCAAGCGAACGAAGTACACGCCGGCCGGAACGTCGTCGGATCGCGATCCGGCTGGATCGATCGACACGACGTGACTGCCCGCGTTGCGCGTCTCCTCCAACAGAGTGGCGACAGTGCGGCCGCTCACGTCTTGCATGGTCAGGCGCACGGGCCCGGGCTCGTCCAGCGTGAAGCGGATCTCGAACGGTCCGGAGAATGGGTTGGGATGGATCCGCTCCAGTCTCAGCGCGCTCGCCGTGTCTTCTACCTCTACGGAGGATGGTTCGAGCCCGGGGGTGCGGAACTGGAAGAGCGTCGGCGATGCGCCCGGCATTGTCATCCAGCGGGTGTGCGGGCAGGTCGGCTCATCGGTTCCCACGCGCGCGCGCCATTGATAGGGCGCGTCGCGCTCTCACCGGGTAAAACGGATCCGAAACTTGCGAGGGGACATCAATGCTCTGGATCCCCAGGTGCAGCGTGTAGCCCGGCAGGCAATGGTTGTGCTTTTACGGCAGACGTTCGACTACACGACTCGCGAGCGTGCGCGCCCCCTCGAGGCCGGGCATCGCACCACGCCGGTCGACCGCGGTGGCGAGCTCCCAACCGGGCAGGAAAGCGATGAGCTGTTGGCTCTCCGCGTGCCATCCGGCGCCCGCCCCGAGCTCCGGCACCGGCTCGAGCTCGTAGGGTCCATACTCTTCGTGCATGCCGTCGAGAAAGTGTTGCAGTGCCGTTTCTGGGTCGGTGATCTCCGGAGCGCGCGTGAGGAGGATGGTGGCCGTCCGCAGGGCAACGCCGTCCTCTGCGATGTACGTGCAGCCGGTCAAGTAGTGAGTGACGCCGTCATCGGAACTGTCGACCTCTCTTGGCTCGGTGCGTTGCACTTCCAGACCCAGGATGTCGGCGACGTCGGACGGCGGAACCAGCTCGCACGCGACGACGCGCTCCTCATTCCCGGCCTCCGACTCCTGGGCGACCAGCTCCTGAGGCTGCTCACCCCCTTCGCATGCCGAGAGCAAGATCCCGAGAGCTGCGGCGAGAATTTGGCGTGGCGCGGGGACGAGCGCATAAGGCTCACGAAGTGCCGCCATGGACATGATGCGCATTGTTACCTCCTTGATGATCGACGCTTCGCCGAGAGACGTGCCCCGGATCGCTCACACCGAGCGGCGAAGGTTTGCGTCTCCTACCGATCCACAGCCCCTCCTCCGTCAAACCAAAGGACCCAGTCGGGGCGGCGTACCGTGGAGCCGCACTCTCGCGAGGACCACCTGTAAAGACGGGGGATCGCGCCCGGAGGGGACAAGAAATCGGAGAAGGTTCGGAAGAAGCTCCGTGTCCGCATGGAGGAAGAGTCCGGGGCAATCGCACTCTTCGTATCATCGACGCTATACTCCGGCCATGCTTACCCGCGCTGAGAAACAGGCGAATTTCGAGGAGGCTCTTCGGTTGATGGATCAATTCGAGAGCGGCGATGCGCCCGCCCAAAAAGCCGCGCGCAAGATAGCGGATCACCTCGCGAAGCTGGGCATTTCCTATGTAGTCGCAGGTGAGCTGGCGGTCGCGGCGCACGGCTACAAACGCGCCACGGTCCATGTCGATCTGCTCTTGACCGCGGAAGGGCTGCAGCGATTCAAAGACCGGTGGCTCGGGGTCGGCTGGGTAGAGCGATTCGCGGGTTCGAAGGGCATGCGTGACGCCGAATTCGGGGTGAAGATCGACGTGCTCACACCGGACGAAAAGCCCGGAGATGGAAGGACCTGCCCATTCAACTTTCCAAGCCCGGAAAATCTCGGCGAGGCGATGGGAGGAATCTGGAAGGACGTGAAGATCCTGCCGTTGCGTGAGCTGGTCGAGCTCAAGTTAGCCAGTGGAATCACGTCTCCGGCGCGCCTCCGAGACCTGGTGGACGTGATGGAGCTGATCAAAGTGAATCAACTCGAGCCCGACTTCGAAGAGACCTTGCACCCGTTCGTCCGGGCTAAGTACCTCGAACTCTGGAAGGACGCCCAGATCGAGGATCCTTACGAAGAATAGGTCCGCGATCCTCGGAATCCTGGCAAACTTGAAATCCACGCATCTGGCGCTGCGAACGGCGGGCGCTTCGCGGCTCGTCTCCTGAATATCGATGGCTGATCTCGATCGATCTACCGCTATCGAAACGATCCCGAGGGTCTAGTCGCCCCGTAGCCCGCGGCCTCGATCGGCGCGTCAACCAGGTATTTCGCCGTGAGGACCCCCGCCGCCAGTTCGAGTGTCGCTCCCATCGGGGTTCGTCGCATTCCCTCATGGAGGCGTGCATACCGCGGAACTCCGCATGTAGCCCTCTTCGTGCACGCCGGGACAGCAGCCACGTATCGCCATGAAGGGTCGAATGCCATGGTAAAAAATGACTTACACGGCTTCGATCGTTCATGGAACTTGGAAACTTCATGCTTCCCCAATTGCACAAAGGAGAACACCCATGCCAAAGCCAACGGTCTGTGGTCACGCCATCATGTTCCTTCTCCTGCTAGGCACTCTGACCCTCCTTCCCGCCGCCGCCCTCGCCGTCCAGGCCAACCCGGATCCAGTAGACACGACGCAACCCGATGGAACGCCTCTGACGGTTCGGCTCTTCGGCGACGAGTGGTACCACTTCTACGAGACGGACGACGGCCACGCCATCGTTCAGGCGCCTGATGGCTGGTGGTGGTACGCAACGCTCGATCGCGACGGTCGATACACCGCATCGCCGTATCGCGTCGGGAAACCCGATCCGGGTCTCGACCAGTTTCTGCAAGACATCGGCCCGCATCTCCGGGAGCACACGCAGTACTGGACCGAGAACCGAGAGCGATTCCTCACTCACACCATGCCGGGAATTCTCGAGAACGCGGCGAAGCTCGATCAGGGACGGAGGGCCACGCTCAACGTGCCGGTCGTTCTCATTCAGTATCCCGACTTCTTCGCCAGCCAGTCCGCCGCCTCCTTCTCGGACATGATGACGCTGAGCGGTTACAACGGTACGGGTAGCTTCGATGACTACTACCAGGAAGTCTCGTACGGTGCGCTCTCGATCAACGCCACCATCTATGGCTGGTACACGGCACCGAACTTCCGATCCTACTATGCACATGGATCCGGTTCGATCGCCGAACTGAACCGGGCGCGGCAACTCGTTCGTTCCGCGATAGACAACGCCGAATCGGGTGGCGCCGGCTGGGGCCCATTCGACAACGACAGTGACGGAAACGTCGACGTCGTCTTCATCGTCCACCAGGGTCTGGGGGCCGAGTGCGGGAACACCAACTTCATTTGGTCTCACCACTGGTATCTCAACGCGGCTGGTTCGAACTACTCCGTGACCTACGACGGCAAGCTCATCGATCGATACATCATCCAACCCGAGTTGTCCTGTGGAGGCGGTCACATCGAAATCGGAGTGTTCTGCCACGAGTTCGGCCATGCCCTGGGCATGCCGGATCTCTACGACATCGACGGTTCCTCCGAGGGGATCGGCAACTGGTGCCTGATGGCGGGTGGCGCATGGGGAGGAAACGGCACCAGCCCGCAGAAACCGGCCCACATGTCCGCCTGGTGCAAGATGGACTTGGGCTGGGTTACCCCCACCGTCGTGGCCTCGAACACCACCGGCGCCAGCATTTCCGACGTAGAGACCACGGGACAGGTGTACCAGCTCTGGACGAACGGTACCCCTGCTACCGAGTACTTTCTGGTGGAAAACCGGCAAAAGACCGGATTCGACAGCAACCTCTTCACCGGCGGACTCGCCATCTGGCACATCGACATGTCGCAACGAAAGACTGACAACACCGACAACGCGAACGAGGCCCATAAACTGGTCGACCTCGAGGAAGCGGACGGTCTCGCCCACCTGGACTCAGGCTCCAATCGCGGCGACGCCGGAGATCTCTACCCAGGAAGCGCCGTCAATCGCTCCTTCGACGGGGGAACGAATCCGAACAGCCATGACTATGCCGCAGCACCCACTTTCGTCTGCGTCGACAACGTCAGCAACTCCGCATCGACCATGACGGCAGACTTCTGCGTCACCACGGCAGGGTCTCCGGACCTCGTCATACGTGACTGTGCGGCCGATGTCGGAGCAGAACCCGACGTCCCGTGCGCCCAAAACTGGGTCCAGAGCCTCGACATCTGGGTCGACAACAACGACGACGGCATCATCGACGCGCCGATCAAAGGCGTGGTCAACCATCTCTACATCCGGTCGTGGAACCTCGGGGCGGCCACCACCAACGCCAAGATCAAGTGTTGGTACGTCAATCCCTCGCTTGGACTGAACTTCGGTCTCGGCAGCCCGGGAACACAAATCACCGACGCGTTCTCCTTCGCGACGGAGCTCACCATTCCCTCGATGAGCACTTCGCTACCGAGTCCAGGAGGCGCGGGATACCGAGCCTACTTCAATTGGCTGATTCCGAACCCGCCTCCGAACATCGATCACTATTGCATCGGATGTGTCATCGAGAACCTATCCGACCCGCAAATCAGCCCCGTCCCGGTGCAAGAGAACAACCTCGGACAGATCAACTACTGGGCTCTCGCGCTGAAGGCCGGAACGACCCCCGCTCGCATTCCTGGGAACATCGCGCTTCGCGGCGATGAGACGATCTTCCGACAGGACGTTCGGGTCGTGAACTCGTTCGAGGAACCCAAGGAATTCCTGATCCGCGTCGAGGGATTGGAGGAGACCGACTATCTGATTCTGCCGGCGCCGGAGCTCACTCTGAACCTGCCTCCGTTCGCGGAAGAAGTGATCACCTTCGACTTGATCAAGCCCGCGGCAAACCATGGGGACACCGCTCAAGTGCGCTTCCGGATGTTCACTCTACCGGATATGAACCCAGTGGGAGGCCTCGTCAACGACCTGTCAATCGATAACTTCGAACCCCAAGAGGTCGACAACTGGTCGGTCGATTATTTCCGTCCGCAAGGAGACAACTATCCTCGGCCCAGCCCGAAGTACGTGGTGTCGTGGGACGCTCCCGCGTTCGATGTAGCCGGATTCCCAGAAACCGTCCGTTCCTTCGAGATCTACGGGTCGCCGGAACCGGACTCGCTCTTGGATCCGGGACCAGGAGTCCTTCTGCAGCTCACCGGAGAGGACGACGATCTCACCAAGCCCGGATACCAGTACTACGTGCACGTTCCTAATGACGACGAGTCCGACTGGTACTTCACCATGCGCGCAAGGGACTTGGCGAACAACCCGGGCCTGCTTTCTCCCATCCGGAACGCCCCTCCGATCGCAGCGGAGGTTCCCGAGGGACCGGTGGATCATGAATCTTGGCTGCAATCCAGCTCACCCAATCCGTTCCGAGGGAACACCACGATTGTGTTCCGGTCCGACGGAGCAGAACCGGTCGAGCTCGATGTGTTCGATCTCGGCGGCAGGCTTGTCAAACGGCTCGCCGACGGAGTCTTCGCGGCGGGTGACCACGCCGTAGCCTGGAACGGCCGAGACAACGCGGCCGGTCGCCTACCCGCGGGCACCTATCTCGTACGGTTTCAGTCCGGTTCCCGAGAGGAGTCACGCAAGATTACTTTGTTGGAGTAGATGCCTGAAGAATGGACCGACATAGGCACGTCGGGCGGCCGGACCAGTTCGGATCGCCCGATGTGCGAAAACACACGCGACGATCGAACAGGTCGTGAGCCTCGAAGAGGCACCGCGCACTTTTTGCTTTCGTAGCCGCCTTACACCTCCCAATCTCCTTATCTGAGGAATCGATTCCCAGAGAGAAGCGCTCGTCGACGCGCCGCAGTCGATGAGCAGCGTCGAGGCCCGGGGGAATTGCAAGTCTGATTCGTTGCGGTGCTGTCTGGTCCTTGTGAACAAATGGCCACGATGATGCCCGTGTCCGCACGGCGGGAAGGTGGGGACGTGAAGAGTCGAGAAGACAAGCTGAAGCGATTGCGCGAGCTTCGGGCACAAGTCCTGGAGGGAGGAGGCGCGGAGAAGCTCGCCAAGATCCACGAGGCGGGCCGATTGACCGCGCGCGAGCGGATCCTCAGCCTGCTCGATCCGGGCAGTTTCCAGGAGCGCGGCACCTTCGTCACGCACCGTTGCACCGATTTCGGCATGGCCGCGCGCACCGTCCCCGGCGACGGCGTGATCGCGGGTCAGGGCACCATCGGCGGCCGCTCGGTCTTCGTCTTCGCGCAGGACTTCAGCGTCTTCGGCGGTACGTTGAGCGAGTCCAACGCGCGCAAGATCTGCGACATCATGGATCTCGCCCTCGCGAACGGCGCTCCGGTGATCGGACTCAACGATTCGGGCGGTGCGCGCATTCAGGAAGGCGTGCAGTCGCTGGGAGGCTACGCCGAGATCTTCCTCCGCAACACGCTCGCCTCGGGGGTCGTTCCCCAGATCTCCGCAATCCTG
>CAMPIC010000152.1 GCA_946886185.1 uncultured bacterium | reverse complement strand
TGCAAGATCCGCGGCACGGTCTCCCGCTCGATTCTCTCGCCGGGGGTCGTCGTGGAAGCGGGCGCGGAAGTGCGCTCCTCCATCCTCATGACCGATTGCCGGATCGAAGCGGGCGCGATCCTCGAAAACGTCATCCTGGACAAGGACGTCGCGGTGGAAAGAGAAGCTCGCCTCGGCGCCGATGGAGAGAATCGAACCAATCAACGCTTCCCCACGCATCTCGATTCCGGCATCACCCTGGTCGGGAAAGGGGCTCGCATCGCGCCGCGGATCCAGGTCGGAAAGAACGTGGTGATCTTTCCGGGAATCGATCTGGTCGAGCGAGGAGCGGGCGACATCGCGAGCGGAGAGACCATCGATCGCCGGAGCGGTTCTCGGTGATCCCGTTCCCCGCGTGGCTGGACACGACTCGATTCGCCGAGCTCATCACCGCTCTCTCTTTCGGAACGCTCGTGGTCCTTTTCGTGCGGCGCGCGCGCGGCGGGGCGGACATCCAGATCCGGCGCATCCCTGGGTTGGAGGCGGTCGAAGAAGCGGTCGGTCGAGCCACCGAGATGGGAAGGCCGATCCTCTATTGCCCCGGCCTGGACTCGATGGACGAAGTCGCGACCGTCGCTTCCATGAACGTGCTCGGGCAGGTCGCCAAGCGTGTGGCCGAGTATGAAACTCCGATCCTGGTGCCCAATCGCGATCCGTTCGTGATGACGGTGGCGCAACAGGTGGTGCGAGAGGCGTACACCGCGGCGGGGCGTCCCGATTTGTACCGGGAGGCCGACATCTACTACTCCACCTACAGCCAGTTCGGGTATGCCGCGAACGTCTGCGGGACGATGATGCGGATGAAACCGGCGACCAACTTCTACATCGGAAAGTTCTACGCGGAATCGCTCATCATGACCGAGACCGGCAACGCGACCGGGGCGATCCAGATCGCGGGGACCGACTCCGATGCGCAGCTCCCCTTCTTCATCTGTTCGTGCGATTACACGCTGATCGGCGAGGAGCTCTACGCCGGCTCCGCCTATCTGTCGCGCGAGCCGCTCCTCCTGGGGACGTTGCGCGCACAGGACATCGCCAAGGTCGCGGCCATCGCGCTCATGATCCTGGGGAGCCTGCTTGCGGCCACCGGAGCATTCGATCTGCGGGCCTACCTGCCGGGGTAGGCGGGCATGACCGGCAACCCACCGAAGAGGAAGACCGACCGGGCATGAGGACCGATCGCGCGTGAAACAAACCGGACCGCTCCTCTTCGGCTTCGTCATCGGGATGATCATGTTCCTGCAGTACTTCATCCCGCATCCGCCCTTCACCGTCGCCTACAGCCTGGTGCTCGACTGGAAGCAGGTGGTCTTCGGCATTTCGCTCATTTTGGGCGTGTTCAGCCTGCTCCGCTTCCACGGACAGCGCATCCGGGGGAGGATCGGCGGCTGGGCCTATTCCGTGGTGGCGATCGCGGGATTCGTCCTGGTCGTGGGAGCGGCGGTCCTCGATGGAACGGAAAAGGGAGGCTATCCCTGGTTCTTCCGCACCATCCAGTCTCCCATGCAGTCCACCATGTTCTCCCTCCTCGCGTTCTTCGTCGCTTCCGCTTCGTACCGCGCCTTCCGCGCGCGCACCGTTCATGCCGCTCTGCTCCTCGCCGCTGGAGTCATCGTGATGCTGGGACGCGTCCCGATCGGTGAGTTCCTCGCGATTCCGCTGGGCGAGCACCGGATCTCGATTCCGGCGATCTCCACCTGGATCCTGGACGTGCCGAATCTCGCCGCCAAGCGCGGCATCCTCATCGGAGTCGGATTGGGCATGACCGCGACGGCGCTCAAGATCCTCCTCGGAATCGAGCGGACCTACCTCGGGAAGAGCTCATGAACGACACGGACCGGCCTTCGCGCGGCTGGATCGACCGCCTCACCCGGATCGATCGACGCATCATCTTCATCGGGGTCGCGCTCGCGGTGGCCATTCCCGTGCTCGTTCCCATGGGACTCCCGGTCAAGCCGACGAGAGAGTCGCGCGACTTCTTCAACGCGATCGACACCCTGCAGGCGGGGGACGTCATCGTCTTCTCGTTCGACTACGGGGCGGACGTGCGCGCGGAGCTCGATCCGATGTCGGTTGCCGTCTGGCAGCACTGCTTCGAGAAGGGGCTGCGGATCGTCGCGCTCACGCTCTATCCGGACGGAGTCGGAATCGCCGAGCAGGTCATGAGGCCGATCGCGGAGCAGTTCGGCAAGGAGTACGGGGTCGACTACGTCTTCCTCGGCTACAACGCCGACTGGTCCGGAACGATGCTGCGGATGGGCGAGTCGTTCCGGAAGACGTATCCGGCCGATCAATACGGGCGATCCACCGCGGAGATCCCGCTGCTCGATGACGCGGACCGATTCGCCGACACGCCCCTGCTCATTTCGCTCGCCAGCTCTGCGTACGCGGAATGGTGGGTCACATACGCCGGAGGAAAGTTCGGACAGAAGATCGTCACCGGAAACACCGCGATCCAGGCGGTCCTGATCTATCCGTTCTACCAGTCCGGACAGGTCCTGGGCTTCCTCGGCGGGTTGAAAGGAGCCTCGGAGTACGAGGCGCTCACGGGACGGCCGGCAGCGGCGACGCGCGGCATGGACTCGCAGAGCACCGGGCACGTGCTCATGGTGCTGTTCATCCTCCTGGGCAACCTCGCCTATTTCGCGCCGCGGCGCGCGCGGAAGGGCAACGTGGGCGGAGGAAGTTGATGGATACGATCAGCACCTGGATCGCCGCTCTCCTGACGCTCGCGATCTTCAGCTTCCTGTATCGAGAAAATCCGGTTTACCGCTTCGCGGAGCATCTGCTGGTCGGCGTCTCCGCGGGGTATTACCTGGTGCAGTATTTCTATTCCGCGGTGTACAAGAAGCTCTGGGTTCCGGTTTACGAGGAAGGGCAATGGGCGCTCCTTCCGGGAGGAATCCTCGGCGTCCTGCTCCTGCTCCGCCTGCACCGGCGCACCGCCTGGCTCTCCCGCTATGCCATCGCGTTCTACGTGGCGGCCTGGTCGGGCTATCTCATTCCTTCGATCCTGCAGGCGCAGGTGCTGACGCAGATGCGCGGCACGATCGTCGGCCCGTATGCGGGGACGGGACTGTGGGACTACGTCTCGTCCTGGATCCTGTTGGCCGGCGTGGTCTCCATCCTGGTCTATTTCTACTTTTCCCAGGAGCACAGAGGATTGATCCGAGGCATCTCCAAAATCGGAATCACCTTCTTGATGATCGGATTCGGGGCGTCCTTCGGGTACACCATCATGGGCCGGATCACGCTCCTGGTGGGACGCTTCCAGTTCCTCTTCTACGACTGGCTCCACCTCGGCACTCGTTGACCGAAGTTCGACTTCGCCGACGCAAGCATCGTCACCCCGTTCGCTCGCGGTGCGAGCTCGAGGATGCGATCAGCGCAGGGTCACGAGGCGCACCGAGCGCGACTCGGTCGGCAGCTTGAGGCGCACCCAGTAGACGCCGGCGGGAACGCGCGTACCCTCCGCGTCCGTCCCGTCCCAGGCGATCTCTTGCCACCCTTCCGCCCAGCGCGCCCCCGGAAGTGCATGCACCAACCTTCCGCTCGCGTCGAAGATCTGCAGCTCCGAGCTCGCGGTGCGAGGCGTGTAGTAGCGGATGCGCACCGCTCCGCCGGCCGGGTTGGGCGACACGGAGAGCGAGACCGCCTCCGAGAGCTCCCCCCCCGGAGCGTCCGCCGACGAACCGACCTGGAACGACGCGGTCTCCATGTACTCGCTGGACACCTGGCCATCGTTGGCGAAGGCGCGCCAGTAATAGGTCGCGCCTGTCTGGAGAGCCGGAGTCACGACCCACGAGGTCGTCAGCCCGCCTTGCGGAACTCCCTCGACCGCGGCGACCAGATCGGTCTGATCCTGATCCGCGAAGACCCGGAATCCATACGTGAGTGGCTGCCCTTCCGGATCGGTCGAGTTCGCGACCACCAGAGTCGGAGTGGTGGACTGGTTGATCGCGCCATTCGGCGGAGACAACCGCGTAGGCGCGGCCGGCGGCTCGTTCCCGTCCCCCATGTCGAGTAGGACGACGTCATCGATTCCCGCTTCCACGATATCGCCTTGCGGATTGCCGTCCGCCGCCTGAACGCGGAGCATCATGTTGTTCGTGAGGGTGATCACATCCTCGAGATCGACCTGCAGATCGTGCCAGATCGCGGGAGAGGTCTGATCGCCGATCTGGAGCAGGTTCACCGGAAAGCTCGCTCCCCCGTTGTTGGAGATGTCGATCCGGAAGAAGTCTCCCGCGGGATCGTCGCCCGCATCGCGCTGGCCGTGGAAGTAGTTGAGGTCGAGTCGCACGTGCTCCCGACCGGAAAGATCGAAGACGGGTGAACGCGTGGCGGCGATTCCCCCATCGACGTCCCCCGTTCCGACATCCGAGTTCTGTCCGGTGATCCAGGCGAAGACACCCGGATTGGGAGTGGTGTCATCTCCCGGCTGATACTCGGTGGGATTCGGATCGACCCGCACCCAAGCACCCGAGGTGGCGGTGTGAGTCGGGTCCTGGATCCAGCCGCCCGCGGAAGCTTCGAAGTCGACCGCGGAGAGCACCGGCGCCTGCCCGATGGTGAGAGAGACGGTCCCGGTGATCTCCAGATCCCCCGCCGCGACGAGTGTGATCCCGATCTCGGCGGAGCGACCTTGCGGCGCATCCGGGTCGACGGTCAGACGGAAGCGCTGCGGCGATTCCACCCGGCCGCCGGGTGGAACGGTGCCGACCGAGATGAAGGCGTCCTCGAGGAGCAGGTACGGGTCGGACACGGAGAGCCGTGCGGTGACGTTCTCGGCTGGAACGATGAGCGCGGGATTTTCCACCACCACGGAGAGATCGACCGTTTCGCCGGGATCGAGGAGTCCGTTGCCGCCGTCGATCACTCGGACTTCGACGAGATCGAGCCAGGCGCCCGCCACCTGGCAGAGATAGAGGTTGGAGTGGAGGTTTTCGGCGATGAGCCCATCCCGCTCCCCCTCCGAGGGCCAGAAGCCGCTCCCGCTGATCTCGGTGGTGAACCCGAAAATCTTCGGATGGAGATCGGTCCGTCCGTATCCCCAATCGAAGGAAGCGCCGTTCACGTTGTACAAGATCTCCGGGGGCTGGCCGGTGATGTAGCCGCTGTCGCGCGCCATCTCCTCCGCCATGGTCCGGAAGATCGCATCGTCGGCCGTGTGCTGAGTGGTGTAGCCCCACGGGAACAGCACCATCCCGGCAACGCTGTGGTACGACTGCCAGACCACGAATTCGCGTGAGTTGATGAAGGCGGAGAGGGCCGCGATCTCCGGCTCGGAATTGGGCGCGGGACCGCGGTACTGGTCATTGCACGGATCGGTCGAGGAGCCGGTCCCGACCCACTGGAAGTCGTAGTTGCGATTGAGATCGACGCCCCGGCAGCTCGTTCCCGAGTTGACGCGCCGATTCTTCCGCCACATCCCTCCTCCGCTGGGGTTGGTCGTCTCGTTGTAGACGAACCCGTCCGGATTGACCACCGGGACGAAGTGGATCTCGCGCGAATCGACGAGCTGGGTCACGACCGGATCGCTTCCGTAGTTCTCGCAGAGGTGGCGGCAGAAATCGAGGTTCATCTCCACCGTCATGATCTCGCGCGCGTGAATCACGCCGTCGAAGAGCACTTCTCCCTCGTCTTCATCCACGTTCGGATTGTCGGAGACCTTGATCGCCCAGAGAGTGCGCCCTTCATGGGTCGTTCCGATCGAGAACGGAGCGGTGGTGATGGCGGGAAACTCCGCGTGGATGGCGTTCAGCTCCGCGAGCATTTCGGAGTAGGTGTGGAAGATTCCGAAGTTCCCGCCTCCGCGGTGTGCTTCGGCCTGCATGCGCGCGCCGTAAAACGCCTCCAGGTCGTCCACGATCACTTCCAAATCGACGCCGGCCGCTCGCAGCTTCTCCGTCATCTCCTCGGTCGAGAGCAACAGGATCGCTCCGTCGTCGTCGCCCATGACCTCTAGATCGCTCCCGGGCATCAGATCATGGAGCGCCTGCGGAAGCGGATACTCGATGCGGAGCTGCTGATACCGGGCGAGCGCGGTCGAACCCGCCAGGGTAAGCCCTGCGAGCGCCGCCCAAACGGCGAACTGCGCCCCCTTGCGAAGCGGTCGGAACATGACGATTCCCCTCTGGTCATGAGCCATTCTGGAGTTGAGGACGAAGCGGCCATTTCATCCGATGGGCGTTACGAGTGTACCGCTTCGCATCGCCCCCGAGCCACCTCGGAAGCTCCACCTCTCGCCTGCGCCCGGCGAGGAGATTTTCCGAGGGATCCCGCGCAGATCCCCTAGAATCGCGACAAGTTTGAGCTAGCGCGGCGCTTCCCCCGGGGAGCGCACCGGAGGGTGAGGCAGACCCATGGGCCTGCTCCCGCGACAGATCTTCCGGACGTGGGGCTGTCCGGCACCGAACCCGAAACACGAGGAGCTTCTTCCTCATGGTTCGACGCTTCGAGCTCCACGTCGCTCGACTCGGCGCAGCCGTGCACCTCCGCGCTTCCCACCTTCCGGGCGGTCTGCGCGGACGAATCGCCGCGGTCCATCCCGCTCGACTCGACGGGGTCTTGCGCGCGCGACTGTGCGTAGTCCGGCTCGCGCGCATCGGGGTGATCCTGCTCGCCGCGGGTTGTGGCGGCGATCCCGAACCGCCCAGCGGTCCCGATGTGCAGGCGCCGGCTCCCATTTTGGATCTGATCGCGCAGGCGACCGATGCCGATTCCGCGCTGCTCCTGAGCTGGACCGCTCCCGGGGACGACGGAG
>CAMPIC010000151.1 GCA_946886185.1 uncultured bacterium | reverse complement strand
TGTCCGGACAACGCGCCTGACTTCCTGGATCGCGCGCTCCTTCTCCAACCCGAGGATGCGCTGCTTTTCGCGAGCGACGGGCTGGCCAAAGCGGTGCATCCGCAGACGCTGGTGGAGCTGATTCGAGACGTGAGCGCCGAGCGCGCTACGCAGCAGCTGGTGGACGCCGCGCTGAGCGGGGGAGCGCCCGACAACGTCACCGTCGTGATCGTGCGCGTCCTGGAATCGAACGGCGCGCCCGGTGCGCCTTCAGAGCACGATTACCGGTTCGGCTCGTCCGATTCGTTCTCCTGGAACCGGGGCTCCTGACTGTTCTGACTGTCCGGCCTCTCCTGACTCTCCTGCCTCTCCTGACTCTCCTGCCTCTCCTGACTCTCCTGACTTCCCTGCCTCTCCTGAGATCTCTGACGGAACGGCTCCATCGCTCCGAATCCCCACTGCCGCACGATCTCGAAGACCACCACTCCGAACACCGTCGCGACGTTGAGAGAGTTCTTCCTGCCGAGCATCGGCACCGCCACCACGGCATCGCATTCCGCGAGCACGCCTGGATCGATTCCGGCGGTCTCATGCCCGAACACCAGAGCAAGCGGACTGGGTGCCTGCATCGTGTAGAGCGAGCGCGCGGACGGGGCGAGCTCGACGCCCCACACGGTCGTACCCGCGGCACGCAGTTCTCGAATCAGCGCGCGGGTATCGAGGTGATGGCTCCAGGAGACGCGGTGCGCGCAACCGAGCGCGGTCCGATCGAGCTTCGCGTTCGGCGGATAGGGAGTGATGCCGCCCAGGTGAAGGTGCGCCATCCGCGCCGCTTCCGCCGTGCGAAACATGGAACCGACGTTGAACGCGCTGCGCACATCGTCGAGCAGCGCGACGAGCGGGAGGGGATGAGCCAGGCGCGGACCCTCTTCCACGGTGCGGTCGCGCGCCGCCGGGCTCCCGGTCGGATCCCGCGGCACCGTCAGCCGCGCAATGCGCGCCCCAGCGAGCTGACGACACGATCCACCTGGCTCGCGGTCATCTCCGGGAAGATCGGGAGCGAGAGAATCTCGTCCGCAATTCGCTCCGTGACCGGGAGGTCTCCCTTCTTGCCGCCGAGATACTCATAGGCCGGCTGCAAGTGGAGCGGCACGGGATAGTGGATGCCGGCATCGATCCCATCCGCGCGCAGACTGGCCAGGACGCGATCACGCTCCGGCACGCGTACCACGTAGAGATGCCACACCGGCTCGGCCCACTCCGGCACGAACGGAGTTTGCACGTCATCGAGCGCGGCCAGACGTTCGCCATACATGCGCGCGATGCGGCGCCGCCCTTCGGTCCAGTCCGCCAGGTGCCGCAGCTTCACTTGCAGGATGGCCGCCTGGATCGAGTCGAGCCGATAGTTGAATCCTTCTTCCCGGTGCAGATACTTCTCGGCCCGACCATGGTTGGCCAGTGCGCGCATTCTCTCCGCCACGGAAGAATCGCGCGCCGTGATCGCGCCCGCGTCCCCGTAGGCTCCCAGATTCTTTCCCGGATAGAAGCTGAAGGTAGCCAGGGGAGCGATGCTGCCGACCGTCTTTCCCCGATACCGCGCGAGATGCGCCTGCGCGGCGTCCTCGATCACGGTGATCCCGCGAGCCTGCGCCATCGCGAGGATCGGATCGAGATCGGCCGGCTGGCCGTAGATGTGGACCGGGATGATCGCTTTGGTCCGCTCGGTGAGCGCGCCTTCCAGCTGCGAGGGATCCATATTGTAGGTCCGTTCGTCCACGTCCACGAATCGCACCCGCGCGCCCAGGGAGACGACCGGCTCGGCGGTCGCGATGAAGGTGTGCGCGACGGTCACGACCTCGTCTCCCGGACCCACTCCCGCCGCGATCATCGCCAAGTGGAGCGCTGCCGTTCCGGAGCCGACGCCCACGGAGTACGCCGCCCCGCACGCCTGCGCGAACTCCTTTTCGAAGCGATCGAGGACCGGGCCGCCGATGAACCGCGTGCTGCGCACCACCTCTGCGATCGCCGCATCGATCTCCGTCTGGATGGTCGCGTACTGCGCGCTCAGGTCGCAAAGCGGGATCTCCACACTGCCTCCTTCAACCCGTCTTACGACGGTGTGGCCGTCTATCATGGCCGTTACTGCGCTAAAAACCGGCTCGACTCGCTTCTGGGCAGGGTCCGTCGCCACTCGGCTCACGACAGAAGCGCGGGAAAGCGAACACTGCCACTGGTTCAACTCGGCTCCGGACGGGGTCCGCCGCCCAGCCGCCCGCGCCGCGGCTCGAACCTCAGGAATACCTCGCGTCCCGTCTCCATCGACTCGTAGATCGCGTTGATCACTTCGAGCGACTTGCGCCCTTCGATCCCGTCGATCAAAGCGTGCCGGTCGGTTTCGAGCGTCTGCACCACGTCGAGATAGAACTCCCGGTGGTTGAACGAGAAATCGGGAGGATTCTCGCCCCATTCCTCGAACACCCGATCGTCGCCTTCGTCCGCCTCGTTGAAAGCCCAGGTCCGGAGTCGATTGGCCGCGAAGCCGCCGATCTCGACGGTCCCTTTCTCTCCGTACAGGTGGATGCTTCCCTCGAGATCCTTCGGTTGGATGCAGGTGGAAGCCTGGATCACCCCGAGTCCGCCGCGCCGAAACTTCACCAGCACGACAGCGGTGTCCTCGACCTCGATCTGATGCATGACGGTTCGGCCCTTCGCGAAGACCGATTCCACGTCGCCCATCATCCAGATCAGAAGATCGATGTGGTGGCTGGCCTGATTGGTCAGCACTCCTCCATCCATCTCCCAGGTTCCGCGCCACGGCTCCGCGTCGTAATAGCTCTGGTCGCGATTCCAGAGGACGCGCACATCCCCCAGAAAGATCCGCCCCATGCGTCCTGTCTCGATCGCTTCTCTCGCTTTGCGCACGGGCCGGTTGTATCGGTTCTGCTTCACCACGAAGAGCTTCACTCCATGGCGATCACACACCTCGATCAGCCGGTCGGCATCATCCAAACGCAGGGCCATCGGCTTTTCCACGACCACGTGTTTGCCGGCGCGCGCGAGGACCGCTCCATGGGCCGCGTGCATTCCGCTGGGAGTGCACACCACGCCGACGCGCACTTCTGGATCGCGCGCGGCCGCTTCCAGATCGGGCGCCACGCGACACCCATCCACTTGCTGGGCGAGCTCCGCGGCCCGCTCCCGGATCGGATCGAAAACCGTGACGAGGCGCAACGATTCGATCGACTGGATCACACGGACGTGCTTGTGCGCGATCTTGCCGCAGCCCAGGAGGGCGACGCCGATCGGAGGCTGAGTCATGGATCTCCTCTCTCACCGCGGCCGCCACGCAAATCGGGGCACGGCACGCTCGCCGTCTATCGCTCACGCCGTCCGGAAGCGTCCGGAGCGAGCTCTGAGGCAGTTCCGCGCAAATCGGACCGTAACCGTGAAATCTAGAGATTGGGCCCCCCAGGCACAACAGGATGTTGGACCCGCACCAGGTTGGCGCGCCGCCTCGTCTCTCGTATACTGCGGGTCGAGCTTTGGTTGAGAGCGCGCGCGTCGTCCGTGACCGTGCGGAAGATAGAATGGGCGGGAGTGCAGGGTGGCCGGATCCAGGGCTGAATCGCAGAAACCAGAAGGGAACCGACTGACGCGGATCGTTCCGATCCTCCTCTTGCTGATCGTTCCTCTCCTTTTCTACCGCGCGATGGTATTCGAGGGGCTCGAGCCTCCCGCTCCGGATACGCAGTCCCACCGTCCCATCGCTGCCTGGGCAAAGGCGGCCACCGAAGAGCTCGGGGAGACCCCGCAGTGGTTTCCGTACGTGTTTTCCGGCATGCCGTCGTACGGGAGCTTCCTCTACATCCCGCGTCCCACCGCGAATCTCCTCGGACAGGTGCTCCAGCTTTTCTCCTCCAATCGGGGGATTCGCTACGTGCTGCTCCTCGGCCTGGCGGGCATCGCCGCCTACGGATTCTTCCGCAGACAGGGCCATTCTCGAGTGGCCTCGACCACCGCCGGACTGCTGTATTCGCTCACCCCGTACTTCACCGGGCTCGTAGGCGCGGGGCACTCCACCAAGTTGGAAGCGCTCGCGCTCGTTCCTGCGGTGCTCTGGGCAGTCGATCATCTCCTCGATCGACCCGGTCCGTTGGCTGGCGCCTTCCTCGCGGCGACTGCGGCGACCCTGGCGTGGGCCAACCATCCGCAAATCGCCTATTACGCGGTCCTGCTCATCGGGCTCTACGCGATCCTGCGCGTTTTGCTGGTGCGCGACCGCGCGCGCCCGTGGGGAAAGTGGCTGCTGTGGGGCGGAGTCGGATTGATCATCGCGTGCGCGCTCGTGGCCGAGCCGTATCTCGCGATCCGCGAGTATGCTCCGCACTCCATCCGCGGCTCGGGCTCTTCGCTGGAAGCCGGAGCGACGAGCGGAGTCGACTGGACGTACGCCACGGCCTGGTCGTTCTATCCCCGCGAGCTGGTGAGCTTCCTGTTCCCCTCGTGGTACGGATTGGCCGGAAACACCTACTGGGGGCCGCTGCCGTTCACGCAGTCGACCCATTACTTCGGAATCATCGCATTGGGTCTGGCGATCCTGGGACTCTGGAAGGGTACCGATCGCCGCCGCTGGATCTGGGCGGGACTCTCACTTTTCGTGCTGGTGGTGGGATTCGGGAGCAATCTCCCGATCCTCTACCGCCCGATGTACGAGCTGCTCCCGATGTTCGACCGCTTCCGCGTGCCCTCGATGATCTATGCGCTGCTTCCGCTCTGCGCCGGGGTGCCGATCTGCGCGGGAATCGATTGGCTCGTGAAGAGCGGATCCGCGCGCGGCTCGAAGGATCCGAAGAAACCGGCCAGGGCCCGGCCGTTCTGGTGGTACGCGGCGGGGGGCGCGGTCGCGCTCTGGGCCCTCGTCTATCTCGCGGCCCGCGCGGCGCACGGTGACCTCACCTCGTTCATGCGTCCCCAGGAGATGACGGCAGCGCAGCAGGCGCTGCAGGCGCTGGCCGCGACGCGCCGTTCGATGCTGTTCAGCAGCATCCACTTCGGATTCCTGTCGCTGACCGTGGCCTGCGTCCTCCTGGCGCTCGCGACGCGCCCTTCGTTCTCACCGCGCGCGCGCCTGGGACTGATCGGACTGGTCCTGGCGCTCGCGGTCATCGATGTCTGGCGGGTGAGCGATCGGCTCTACGATCCGGAGCCGCGGCCGGAAGCGAGCGAGATCATTCCTCTGCGAGGCGCGATGGAGTTCGTGGCGCAGCTTCCTGGCCCCAAGCGCGTCCTTCCCACGGATGAGTATTTCGCCAGCAACGCCTACGCGCTGCTCGGAGTCGAATCGCTCGGGGGATATCAGCCGGCGAAGCTCCGTTACTACCAGGACCTGATCGACGGGGGAGTGCTCTTCTCGAACGGAGTGCTCCAGATGCTCAACGCCCAATACGTGCTCGCCGATCGTCCGATCGAAGCGTTCGAATCCGCCGAGTACGAAGCGAAGTACTCCGGAGACGGATACGTCTATCGTCTCCCGCGCACCCCGGGGCCCGCATGGGCGGTGCGACAGCTCGATCAGGTCACCGATCCATTCGTCCTACTGCGGCGCATCGGCGGCCACGACTTCGATCCCGCGGCGCTCGCCTATGTGTATGAGGAAGGGCTTCCGACGGAATTCGCTCCCGCCGATGTCAACCTGCTCGAACGCACGCTGCACCGGATTCGACTCCAGGTGGGCGCCACGGGCGATGCCTTCGTGGTGCTGAGCGAGATCTACTACGAGCCGGGCTGGGTCGCCACCGTCGACGGAACCGAGGTTCCGATCCATCGGGTCAATCACGTGCTTCGCGGCGTGCAGGTTCCTGCCGGTGACCACGAGGTGGTGTTCCAGTTCCACTCGCCCGCCCACGCCACGGGACAGACGGCGAGTCGCGCGGCACTCGGGGCCTGGCTGATCCTCCTCGCGATCCCGCTCGTCGGCCGGCTGCGCCGCAAGAACGAGTCGCGGCCGGGCTGAGGCGGCTGCTCACACCCGCGCTCGACTCATACTCACACCGTCACACCACACGGCACACCACACGGCACGTCACACGGCACGCCACACGGCACGCCACCCGGCACGCCACATGTCACGCCACCCGGCACGTCACACGGCACGCCACACGGCACGCCACACGGCACGCCACACGGCACGTAATACGGCACGCCCATCGCCGGCACGCCACACGGCACGTCACACTCACGCTCCGCCGCCGAACAGACGTCCCCTCCAGCCGCGCCATCGCTCCACGAGATAGGCGCGCTCTCCCGGGCGCAAGAACCTGCTCGATCCCAGCAGGAGCGGATACGCGAGGAGGGCAATGCTCTTTCCCGCGATCCGCGGCAGGAGATCGAGTCGCTCGAGCCAAGGCAGAAGCAGGCAGATCGCGATCGCGAGGGCACCGGAAGCCGCGAGCCGCCCCCATTCGTACCGGATCGGATAGGCGCGGTAGGCCGCGCGTGCCACCAGCACGACCATGAGCACATAGGAGGCGAACGTCGCGACCGCCGCTCCCATCGCGCCCCAGCGGGGAATGAGGAAAGCGTTGCCGATCACGTTCGCGACCGCCGCGGCGAGGAACGACCAGGCAAGGATCTGCGTGCGACCGGTCAAGTTGAGGCCGACCTGGAGATGCCGATAGAACCCGTAGAGGATCGCCGACGCCACCAGCAGCGGCACGAGATTCTTCGCGGCGGCATACTCGGGCGTGGCCCAAACCTCGATCACCTCGCGCGCGAAGAGCACGATCCCGATCCCCACGAAATAAAGAAGCACCGCGAAATAGGTGAGCA
>CAMPIC010000150.1 GCA_946886185.1 uncultured bacterium | reverse complement strand
TGGTGCGTTCTGGTGACCTCGCCGCACTGGCGGAATCGCTCCACGTGCAGACCGAGATCGGATCGTTCGATCGCATTCTCGGAGGACCGACCGACTTCGGAATGGGAATCAAAGGGCGGCGCATTCGTCTCGCGGAAGGACCGCCCATGCACCTCGAGGCTCCGGGCGAAGGCCCCGGCAGTTTCGAGCGCTATGCGCGAGAGTGGTGGCGCCGCGGCAACGAGCTTTGCCAGCAGGTTTACGGCACCCAGTTCGATCGCCTGCGCGAGAATCTGGGGCGCATCCATCCTGAGCTCTCCGATTGGCTGATCTTCGAAGGGTACGGAAAGGTGCTCGCCCGCCCGGTCCTGACTCCGCGCGAGCGCGAGCTCTGGATCATTCCGATCTTGATGGTCCTGGACGTCCCGGAGCAGTTCTTTTCCCACCTGCGCGGCGCGCGCAATCTGGAGGTGCCGATTTCGAGGATTCAAGGCGCGCTCTGGCTCGGATCGATGGTGGCGGGAGCCGCCGCGCTGGACCGAGCCTTCGACCGTCTCGAAGAGCTGGACCGGCGAGACGACGAGCGGCGCCGTGAGTATCCGTTCGGTTAGCCGCATGGGCCGCACGAGGAAGGAACGCTGGTCGATGCTCCGTCTCGCTTCGCTCTCGACGCTCCGTCTCGCTTCACTGTCGGTGCCCCGGCTGGCTTCGCTGTCGATGCCCCCGCTGGCTTCGCTGCGGATATTTTCTGCGCTTGCCGTCTGCGTGATGAGCGGCTGGGCATGCGGAGACAGCGATACGCCCGATCCCCAGACTGCCGACTCCCTCGCCCATCGCCCACCGACCCGTGACACGCAAGGCGAAAGTATCGACGCGCGCGAGGGAGAGGCCGAACGATCCAATCTCGTCGAGGGAACCGTCGAAGAGCACCGCTTTCGGACCCGCCGCATGCCTCACCTGGAAATCCGGGTCGATCCGTCCATTCCGTTCTTCGGCACCACTCGATTCCCGCTCCTGCAAGGCAGGACCGACGCGGAAATCGCGCTCTTCGCGGACGTCGCGGATTCGCAGGTCAACCGTTTCTGCGCGATCCAGACCGAGGCGTACCGCGACACCGCCGAAGGCCGATTCCGGCGCGCCGTGGTCGACACCACGCGCATCGGGACGGAACGCTTCTATCTCGGCTATTTCTGTTTCGATCTCGCGAGCCAGGCTCGCGCGCGGCCGGAGACCGACATCGCCGGACTGCTCGCTCTGATCGAAAGCAAGAAGACCCGCGCGGACAGCATCTACGTCGGAGTCCGTATGGCGCGGCCGCTCGATCCGCAGAATCGATCGGAGATTCTCCTGCTCTATGGAGAAAGCGTGCGCCTCAACGGGATCGACTGCACCGACGAGGCGTCCGCCTCGGCCAAGTTGGGGGAGCTGCGCGCGCGCGGCATCAGCGCGTTCACCGGAGTGCCCATCGCGGACAGCGCGTCCATCGGAACGGCGCCCTAGGCCAGCGACTTCCACTCTCCCGGCATCGATCGTGTAAAGCCGTCGGGCGGCCCAGATGTTGCTCCAACTCGTCCGTGATGCAACGTTTCGACACCCGTCCAGAGACGCCCACCGCCGATGCAACGCGCCAGGACATGCGCGCGGGAGCGTGCCGTCTTTCGAAGCCGAGCGAGCGGGGCCGGACCCCGGTCGCCCGCAAAGTTCGTTCGCTCCGTCGCTGGATGATCGGGTGGTGCGTCGCCGCGCTGGCGGCCTTCCTCGAGATCGGCGCGGCCCACGCTCTCAACCTTCCCATTCAGATCGACGGCCGATTCGAAGACTGGCCGGCCTCCGCGCGCCTGGCGGTCGATCCCATCGGGGACGGAGATGGCAGGATCGATCTCGCCGCCCTCTGGATTGCCAACGATGAGACGCGACTCTTTCTGCGTCTCGACTTCGCGGATGAGATCCATGCCGATGAAGGCCACGATCTCACGTTGATTTTCGATACGGATCGCGATCCCAACACCGGGCGGCTGGTTCGTTTGCGGGAGAAAGGCGCCCGAACGGTGGGCGCAGAGCTGACCTGGAATCTCGGCAGACGCGCCGGCTCCTCGCATGTCGGAGGCGGCGCGCGCGCGCTCGATCTGCACGCGCTCGATCTCCTGATCGCGCCCTCGGTGAGCGATTCCAGCTTCGAGATCGCGTTGCCGCGAGACGCTCTGGCCGGCGGAGATCGCATCTTCGCCGGTCCCGGCTTCGATCTGACGATTCGGGACGGCGAGACGGGCGACCTGCTGCAGCTTCCCCTTCCGGGGTACACGTTTGCGCCGGGACGCCAGACCGTCGCTCCCATTCCTCTGGAGCGCGCACGACCGGCAGACATCCGCATCGCGAGCTACAACATCGCCGACGACGGTCTCTTCCTGGCCTCCCGGCGCGAGTCGCTCGCCCGCATCTTCCGCGCCGTCGATCCGGACGTCTGGGTGATCTGCGAGGCATGGAATCACGGAGCGCACGACCTGGCGGCGCGCGTGGAGGAGCTGCTTCCGAATGCGCCGGGCCAGCGTTGGTCCGGCATCAAGCTCGACTCCGGCAACGGGATCGTCACTCGCCTGCCGGTCCTCGCCTCCTGGCTCCCGCACCCGGACGCGCGGATCACGGCCGCTCTCCTCGATCTGGCGCCGCAGCACGACCCCGATTTGCTCGTGGTGGCCAACCACTACAGCTGCTGCGCGGCCGATGATGAGCGCCAGGAGCAGGCCGACGCGCTGATCGCGTTCCTTCGCGATGCGCGCCATCCGGGAGGCATCCTGGAGCTCGAGCCTCGAACGCCGATCGTTGCCGTGGGCGATTTCAACCTGGTCGGGGCGCGCCGGCCGCTCGTCACGCTGGTGAAGGGCGACATCGCCGACGAATCCGCGCACGGGAACGACTCTCCGCCCGACTGGGACGGAACCGGGTTCGATCTGGTCGAAGCGCGCCATCCCGAAGCGCGCCTCACCCACACCTGGCGCGATCCCGTGTCCGGGTTCTATCCCGGAAAGCTCGACTATGCGTTTCACACGGGAAGCGTCTCGATCGTGGACCGCGCGTTCGTCCTCGACACCGCGGAGCTGAGCGAAGCGACTCTCGCCGCGTACGGACTCCGGCGGGACGACACCGCGATCGCGAGCGATCACGCGCCTCTGGTGTTCGACATCCGGCCCGTTCCAGGGCCGCGCGAGCCGGACTCCGCGGACCAGCATGAGGAGGGGGTGGTGCGCATCGTCTCGCTCGCGCCCGATCCGTTCTCTTCCTCGACCCGCCTCTCCTATCGCTTGCTCGAAG
This sequence comes from uncultured bacterium, assembly GCA_946886185.1. The sequence goes on along the minus strand of CAMPIC010000150.1, from coordinate 3,574 downwards.
GCGATTGGATCGACGCGGAAGTATTCGATCCGCGAGGCCGGCGGATTCGAAGGATCGCGAGCGGTTGGGAAGGCGCGGGCATGCACGACCTCCCGTGGGATGGGAGGACCGATGGCGGAGGGGTCGCCGCGGGAGGTCGATATTTGATCCGCCTCCGGACCGGCCGTGGAAAGGTTGCGAGGTGGGCGACTCTGCTGCGGTAGGATCTCCCTTTCATCCTATCTCTTTTCGTGCGCGTAGCCGTCGGAGGCACGGTCGTTCGGGAGCTTCTATTGCTGCTCACCCCCATGGCCGGCCTCTTGGCCGGATTGATCCACGTCCTCTCCGGTCCGGACCACCTCGCGGCGGTCGCGCCGTTCGCCGCTACCCGCGCGAAGTCGCACTGGCTCCCCGGCGCTCTCTGGGGCGCTGGACACTGTTGCGGGGTAGGACTGATTTCGCTCCTCGCCTGGACGCTGCGCGACGCACTACCTCTGGAGCGGCTCTCCGGAGTGAGCGAGCACATCGTGGGTGCGATTCTCGTCCTGGTCGGTCTGTGGACCCTTCGCAGTGCACTCCGCATGCGCATCCACACGCACGTCCACGAGCATGAGGGACACCGGCACGCGCACATCCATCTCCACGGAACCCACGAGAAGGCGCACGCTTCCGGCGCCCACCGGCACCGCCATGCCCCTCTCTGGATCGGAGCGGTGCACGGAACCGCGGGAAGCGCTCATCTCTGGGCGATCGTTCCCGCGCTGGCCCTCCCCTCCCCGGCTGCGGCGGCGTCGTATCTAATCGCATACGGAGCTGGCACCGTGGCGGGAATGATCGCGTTCACCACTCTTCTGGGTCTCGTCTCGGCGCGGGCAGGATCTCGTGCACCGGTGCTCTATCGCCGTTTCCTCGGCGCGACCGGAGTTTGCGCCATCATCGTCGGAGTGTTCTGGCTCGTGCCCCGGTGATCGGACCGGTCCCATTCCGAGTCGAAACGAACCGCGTGGCGATTCCATCTGGCGACTGAGCCGATCCGATTGACGATTCCATCTGGCAATTCCGGGTCGAAACGATCGGCGTGACGATTCCGCCTGGCGACGGAAAGGATCGTGTAACGATCCGAGGCCTTGCGGATATGTGCGGTGAGAGGGCATCGCCGTTGAAGGAATCTCCGCTCGATTTTACCGATCTGTACCGGCGCCACGCGCCGGACGTCCTGCGATTCGCGCTCTATCTGAGCGGAGATCGAACCGTCGCGGAAGACATCGTCTCCGAGACGTTCGTCCGGATCTGGGGAGCGCGCGACCGCGTCGAGCTTCCCACGGTGCGTGCCTATCTCATGGCGATCGCGCGCAATCTCTATCTGCAGTCGAAAAGGCAGGAGCGCGGGCGCGAGCCGATCGAGGCGTGGTCCGAGCTCCTGATCGATGCGAGCAGCGATGCGGAGAGATCCCGCGCCGATCGCGTCGAGATGGAACAGCTCCTGGCCGAGCTCCAGGAGATGCCGGAACCGGATCGAGCCGCGCTCATTTTGCGCTCGCAGGAGATCTCGTACGAAGAGATCGGCGCCACCTTGGGCATTACCGCGGGCGCGGCGCGCGTCCGCGTCCATCGGGCGCGTGTGCGACTCGCCGCGGCTCGTGACAAACAGGAGGCATCGTGAAGATCACTGACGCAGTCATCCAGGATCTGCTCCCGCTGTACCTCGCGAACGAAGCGAGCCCGGACACCCGCTCTCTGGTCGATGAGTACTTGAGAACCCATCCAGAAATGGCCGCGCGCGCGGCGAAAGTAGAGCTGCCCGATCTTCCGCGCCTCAGCATGCCCGCGCAAGGAGAGCGAGACGCGCTGCGTCACACGCAACGCATGCTGCGGGGCAGGTCGTTCGCTCTGGGGTTCGCGCTCGCCTTCACGCTCTTGCCTCTTTCGTTCGGCAACTTCGATGAGCGCGGAATTCACATGATCTTCTGGCCCGACCATGCCGGCTTCGCCATGGTGAGCCTCGTCGTGGGTGCGCTCTGCTGGTTCCAGTACTTCCGCCTGGATCGCAGACTGCGGCCTAAAGGATTCTGATACAACGACTTGAGCCGCATCGCCGATCGGGCTGTTTTCCGCCTATCAAACGCGGCATGCAGCTCCGATAACTCCGGCAACAGAGGTCGCGATACCTCAGGAGGTAGCGTCGACGCCTCGATGCGTCGCGATCCGGAACCCCGAATGCCCCGGAGGTGCATGTGAACCGCTCGTCGCTCGTTTTCTTCGGTCTGCTCGCCTCGCTCACGATCGGATGCAGCAAAGAGCCCGCCCAAGCAAAGTGGAAGCCGGAAGTCGCGGAGCTCATGGTCTACGGCACGCAGATCCCGCTCTACCCAGGCGCGGTGGCCGACAATGCCATGGGCTCGGATCTGTACGGAGACACCAAGGCGGACCACTCCAAAGGGATGGCGGTCTGGTTCGTGGCCGACGGAACGTTCGACGAGCTGGCGGACTGGTATGAGGCGCGCCTTCCGGAGGCGATGCAGGAAGTGGTGGACGGTGGCGCGCTGATGTTCACGCTCGCGCCTGAAGGCGGAGTGGATGGGGAGTCGATGGGTGTCGTCGTTGAAGATGACGGCAAGTTCCGCATCTTCGAGCGTGTGAAAGCCAACCGCGCGGTCAGTTGAAAACCGGGCGAGCGTTCTCTCATCCTCGATATGGCCTGCACGGTCCGAAGATCTTCGAGTGCAGATGGATGAGGATGCAGAACCCCGTCAGGACGTGCACCAGGACCGCGATCAGATAGAGCAGCCCCAGGAGATCGGGGATCCACTTCAACCCGATCAGGTATCCGATCGCGACGCTCGCGAGCCAGATTCCCGACATCAGGAACATGAACCGGCGCGGCGCGGGATACGGCGGCAGGCTGATCGTGCCGAGCCGCTTGCGGAAGATCCGGTTGTACACCAGATCGAAAGGATGCTGCCGGGTCGCCGCCGCCCATAGCGGAAACGGAACCAGAGCCAGCAGGATCCACGGAGATCGCAGCGCGATCCCGGTCGCGGCCCAGACGAAGCAGAATGCGGGTGCGAGCCGCAGCCAGGGTTGGATCTGAACCATCACCGACTCGGGCAGCTCCCGATATCCGTGAGCCTCGAGACGGCGCAGTCCGCTTTGGCCGTTGCCTGCCATGTCGAGCCTCCTTTCGAAGTTTCCCACCTGTCTTCGCCGATCCTGGGAATCCATTCCTCAATGCGAGTTCCCGGCCCCACGACTGCCACAAAAAAAAGACAAGCACGCGGATCGGGCAACGTTTCCGAACGGCCACGTGAGGCGGATGCGAACCGAATTGCATGACCGATCCCCGATCGTCGCTGCCGTCCTCATGGTGGTGGGCGTCGCTCTCGTCGGCATACTCACCGGATTCGTCGTCTCCTGGTCGATCGCGGGTAGGGCTTATGGGGCGACTGCCCTTCCCGGAAAGATCGCGTGGCGGCCCGGCCCTCGTTTTCGCCGAGGGGGCGGGTTTCCGGTTCGGCGGGGCGGTCGTCGGAGACCTCGAACCGGTCGCGATCCGGCTGTCTCGCGGGGGGGAGCCGCCGGCCACGGCCCTCAAGAC
>CAMPIC010000149.1 GCA_946886185.1 uncultured bacterium | reverse complement strand
GTTCAGTCCGAGCAACGCCATATTCGAACGAGCGTACCGAGACGCGTTCGCCTCGTCGAGGAAAGAACCGAAGAGGTTGCACGCGGCCGCGAGACCGCTCTGCGCCGCCGCCGTGATCCACGACGACGCCGCTTCGTTCGACCCGCGAGAGCGCGCGTGGGACGTGCTCGGCCGGATCGGGAGCCGCCGGGAAGGCGGGTCCGCCGGGATCGAACGTCAGTGAGACCGAATGTGGATCACGGATCGGTGGATCGTCTGGCCGGGCGTCGCCAGCCGCACGAAGTAGGTGCCGGTCGGATAGCGCGACAAGTCCAGGCGCGCCGTGCCGGCGGACGGGATCTCCTGGGTCTCGAACAGCCGCTGCAGGTGCCGGCCGCGAGTATCGAACAAGTCCAGCGTGGCCGGGGCTGCCGCGGCCAGCTTCCAGGACAGCTCCGCACGACCGCCGAATGGATTGGGCGCGATGGCCAAGACGTGCGCATCGCGATGCGCCGCATTCTCGGGCACGGAGGTCGGGACGGGCGGGCCGCCTCCATCCGCGGTGTACAGGACGACGCCGTCATCCCCCGCGATCCAACCGCGACTGTCCGAGAGGTAGAAGAAGACGGCGTTCAGAGCGCTGGTCACTCCACTTTCCTGGAAGCCCCAGGACACACCCGCGTCCGTGGTCTTCAGGATCACGCCCTCATCTCCCACGACGTAGGCGCGGCTGTTGTTGTTCGTGGAGAGCTCGATTCCGCGCAGCGCCGAGGTCACGCCGGCATTCGCCGGAATCCAGTTCTGCCCGCCATTGGTGGTACGCAGCAACGTTCCTGCGTCTCCCGCGATGAGGCTGCCGAAGAACATCGCCATCGCGAAGAGATCCTCGGTGGTGCCGGAATCCCACGGAACCCAGTTGGTGGAGCCGGAATTCGTGACGATGAAGGTCCCATCTTCTCCCACCGCCCGTCGCAAGCCGCTGCCGACGACGGCATGTAGGTCCGCGGTGGTGTTGCTCTGATGGGTGATCCAGGTCACTCCGGCGTCGCTGCTGTGGAGAATGGTTCCGTTGTCCCCGACCGCGAGCTGTCCGAAATCGGAAATGTCCCGGAGCGTCTCGGCCGTTCCGCTCGGAATTTCTGTCCAGTGCGCGCCTTCGTCCGTCGAACGGAGGATCAATCCGCCCTCTCCCGCGGCGAGGATCGGCGCGCCGCTGAGCTCCTGCCACGAGATCGCATGGAGCGCGCGATCCGTGCCGCTCTCCTGCCGGACCCAGCTTCCTCCGGAGTCAGAAGTATGGAAGATCGCCCCGCTGTCGCCGCAGGCCCACGCCTTGGCGATGGTGCTGTGGCTCGCGGTGATGTCATGCAGATCGAGCGTCGTCCCGAGGGACTGCCGCTCCCATCCCGCCGCCGCTTGGCCGACACTGGCCGCCGTTCCCAGAATGGCCACCGCACAAACGATCCGGATCGACACGGGACCTCCTTGGACTCAGGGGGCTCCGAGTCCCCTAGCAGGTCGGAGCCTGGGAAACGAAAATACACCAGGGAACAGGCCGGCCGCGGCCGAATCCGCGTAGAATGGCGCTGCGACGGCGATTCCGGAGGGAGATTGCCCCCCCCCCGTGGCGCTATCGCGGACCGGGACACGGCGCTGATCGCCGCTTTGCCGCGGAAGGGTTTTCGGGAGCCGGAAGCGAGAGGGTATCCTCGTGGAATGGCATCCCCAGCCCCACGGACTGGCCGGGCTCGCGCCCGGCTGGCGCTCTCACTTCTCGGTCCCCGACTCCGGATGCTCCTCGGGGGAGCGTGCGCGTCGGTCGCGCTCGCTCCGTTCTCGGCGCGCGCGGACGGCCCGCAGTTCGAAGCTCCTCCGGTCCATCCAATCGAGATTTCCCAGGATGGAACCCGACTGTTCGCGCTGCACCAGGCGGACAGCCGGCTCGTCATCTTCGACCTCACGCAGCCCGAACCCAGCCGGATCGCCGAAATCATGGTCGGAATCGAGCCGGTCACGGTGCGCCAGCGCACAGCCACGGAAGTGTGGGTCGTGAACCACATCTCCGATTCGATCTCGATCGTGGATCTGCAAAGCGGGCAGGTCGTCGCGACGCTCCTGGTCGGCGACGAGCCGACCGATGTCGTGTTCGCCGGCTTTCCGCAGCGCGCGTTCGTCTGCGTGTCCCAGGAGAATCGAATCCGCGTCTACGATCCGGCGAATCTGAACGCTCCCCCCGAAGAAATCGCGCTTACACAGAACGATCCGTTGGCGCTCGCCGTCTCTCCGGACGGGCAGAGCGTTTTCGCCGCCGCGCTCAACAGCGGCAACCGAACTACGATCATCTCCGCCGAGGATGTCGAGGCCGCTGGGGGGCCGCCGCCGCCAAACCCTCCGATGAATCCCGATCTCCCGCTGCCGCCGCGCGTCGGATTGATCGTGCAGGACGGCGGATCGGGTTGGCGGGACGAAACCGGCGGCGATTGGAGCGCCTATGCGCCGTACCGCCTTTACGATCACGACGTCGTGCGCATCGACGTCTCGACCCGGAGCGTGATCCAGACCTATTCCGGCGTCGGCACCTCCCTGCTCGGCATCGCGGCGCATCCGATCGATGGACGTCTCTACGTTTCCAATCAGGATGCGCGCAATCTCACGCGCTTCGAGCCGAACGTGAGCGCGCGCTTCCTCGACAATCGACTTTCCGTGATCGAGCCGTCCACGGCGACCGTGGTGGCGTCGACCCTCAATCCCCACATCGATCCGGACGATCCGGACGGCTCACCCGCAGAGCGTGCGCTCAGTCTCGCGATTCCGACGGCGCTCACCGTCTCTGCGCAAGGAGAGGTGTACCTCGCCGCGTTCGGCTCGGGGAAGGTAGCGGTCCTCGATCAGTTCGGAGTGATCGAACGGCGCATCGACGTGGGCGGCGGACCGTGCGGAGTGGCGCTCGATGAGGCGCGCCGCGACCTCTACGTGCTCTGCCGGATTCCCGGGGGGATCGCCCGGATCGATCTGGACGACGACAGTGTGCACTCGATTTCGCTCGGCTTCGATCCCACGCCGGCGGAAGTGCACGCGGGACGGGGGCGCTTCTACGATGCCGCGGGATCTTCGGCGCACGGCGACCTGGCCTGCGCTTCCTGCCACGTCTACGCGGACATGGACCACATCGCCTGGGATCTCGGAAATCCGCAGGGGGAGTTCGTCGAAGGGAGCTCGCAGGCCCATGCGGGATTCCATCCCATGAAGGGACCGATGATGACGCAGCCTCTCAAGGGGCTGGTCGATACCGATCCGTACCATTGGCGTGGCGATCGATCGCAGCTGCTCGACTTCAATCCCGCGTTCGTCTCCTTGATGGGGCGGAGCTCCCCGCTATTCCCGGCGGAGTTCGCGGAGCTGGAGAGCTTCCTGCTCACGCTCGTCTATCCCCCCAGCCCGTATCACAATCTCGACGGATCGCTTCCGGATCCGGCGACCGGACCGAACCCGACGCGCGGTCGGGAGCTCTTTCTCACCGGCAAGCTGGTGGACAAGGGAGGCGATTGCGTCGAATGCCACGACGGCGTCGGCGGGTCGAAGCAGCTCATCATTCCGTTCGTGCTCCTGGATGGAGACCAGGATTTCGTCGTTCCCCATCTGCGCAACCAGTATGACAAGGTCGGTTTCGACGCGACCGCCCCATGGACGTTGCGCGGATTCGGCTATACCCATGACGGCTCGAACGACGATCTCGACACGTTCCTCCAGGGAAGGGACTTTACCTTCGAGAACGAGCAGGATCGCGCCGACGTGGCGGCGTTCCTCCTCGCGTTCGACACCGGCACCCACGCCGCCGTGGGCGCCCAGTGGACGATGGATGGAACGAACCAGGGAGCCGGCCTTCCGCGGGTGGAAACGCTGCAGTCGGTGGCGGACCAGGGCATGATCGGAGTCGTGGCCAAGGGAAACGACACGCGCGGCGAAGCGCGGGGATGGGCCTATCGGTCGGGAGCATGGCAACCCGATCGCGCATCGGAGCCTCCGATCTCTCTGAGCGAGCTGGTCGATCTCGCGGGAGAAGGGCGCGCCATCACCTTCACCGCGGTGTACGCCGGATGGGAACTGCGGCTCGGAGTCGATCGCGACGAGGACGGATTCTTCGATCGCGACGAGCTCGATCTGGGAAGCGACCCGGGGGATCCGGGCTCCGTTCCCGATCCCGCCGCGGTTCCGGAAGCGACCGAGGTGGCTTCGGCGCGGCTGGCGCCGGTATGGCCCAATCCGGCGTCGCGCGCCGCGCGCGTGGCATTCGATCTTCCCACGGAGACGAGCGCAAGCCTGACCGTGTACGATGCCGCCGGTCGGGAAGTGCGTGCATTCTCTCCGGAGGGTTTGCGCTCCGAAGGCCGCCACGAGGTCTCCTGGGATCTCAGGAACGGCGACGGTCGCGATCTACCCTCGGGACTCTACTTTGTCGTGCTGCGAGTAGGAGACGAAACCCGCACGCGCCGTCTGGTGATCCGCCGTTGAATCCATCCGGCGCCTGATCCCCCGATATGTTCGTTCCCGAGTCTACACATCAGCGGTTCGTCGCTGGGGGAGGTTTACGTGAAGCAGCGTGCTTGGGTGGCGGTGATTGCGCTTTCGGTGGGAATGATGGGCGGTGGCGCGTATGCGGACGAGCAATCCAAAGAGAGCGCCGGGGAGGAGGGGGCTTCGATGGAAGAGTATCTGGAGATGCAGGCGCACAGCGAGGCGTTCCGCGCCGTCGCGGACTCGTTCGTCACCGTGGCGGCCCGCGGAGACGCGGAGCTGGTTGCTTCCATGATCTCGCCCAATCTGGCGGCGCAGGCGGGCGCTGAGGCGGTCGCCAACGTGGTCGCCACTCAGGTGCTCCCGTTCTTCGGAGAGTACGCCGCGACGGTGCCGGACGTGACCATTACCCAGACCACCGACCAATTCGGAAGCAGCGGATACGCGTATTACATGTGGATGCAGCCGAAGGAAGGCGCGGAGCCTGCCGAACCCAAGCCGTTCGTCCTGTATGTGGTGCAAGAGGGTGACCAGATCGTGATCGGCAACATCTTGGTCGACCACTATGTAGAGGGGCGCCACTGAGGATCACGCGTCGCGGGGTTGCCGACGCCAGGCGAGTCGGGAGAAAGCGCGATGGCCCGCATCGCGCTCTCCCGCGTCCGAATCACTTGGCAGGGTTCAGAACGAACGTCAACTTCATGTTGACGCGATAATCGGTAACCTTCCCGTTGACCACGTCCACTTTCATTTCCTGGATCCAGGCTCCCGTAATGTTGTCGAGAGTCTCGTTGGCGCGCGCGATCCCCTGAGCGATCGCATCTTCGAACCCCTTGTTCGACGTGACGCTGATTTCCGTGACTTTGGCGATCGACATTGCTGCGTTTCTCCTTCTCCGGTCCAGCGCTGCGCGAGCGAATACCTGAGCCTCACGCCGGTCGCGGCCGCATGGACCTCTTCCTCCAGTCCTTCTGCCCCTGCCGGGAGTCTACTCCCCTATTCGGTCCAGAGCGCCAGACCGTATTGCACCAATCCGATCGCGGCCCCGAGGATGCCTCCGAAGACCGTGATGTACTGGAATTGCTTGCGGGAAAATCCGAGGACGAGCTCCTCGACCTGCCGAATGTCCATGGCGTTGATTCGATCTTCGATCCGGCGCGCGATGTCGAACTCCGCTCCTTCGGAGACGGCGCTCTGCGCAAGCTCATCGATCGCGATCAGGATCTTGTCGACGATCTTGGGCTGCAGACCGCGCGCCATCATCCCGATCGGGCCCAGGCCGCTGATCATCTCATTCACTTTCGCTTCGACCATGTCCCGCGCTTTGGGGCCGGTGAGGAAAGCGTGGATCTCCCCGCCGGAGAAGAGCTGGGATTCGAAGGTCTCGGCGATGTTCCGCGCGATCGTGGTCCGTTCCGCCGGAATGACTCCGGGAGTGAACGGCAGCTTCCATCGACCGAGATAGACCGGCCGGTAGGGCCGGAACAACATCTTGATCGCGATGTGGTTCGTGACCGCCCCGATGAATGCGCCCACGAGCGGAAACATCACGAGTCGCCAGTCCATGAAGCGGTTCACTCCTCTCGAGGTCGATCCACCTCCCGGCTCCTCGCGCGCCGTCGCCATCTGAAGGAGCGGTGACTTCAGCCCCGGTGGGCAGATTGCCCGCACTCCGGCCGATGTGCAACCATGCATCGGCGATCGCATCGCATGGACAAGCCCGCGCGCGGGAGATCTCGTGCCCTCCCCTACTCGATATCCACTCGACGCTTATCTCGTGCATCTGCGAGCGGAGAAGGAAGCTGCGCAACGCGCGGTGGTCGAGGCGCGGCTGCGTCTCGAAAGTGAGCAGCAGAAGCTCTCCGATCTCCTCCGGTGGCAGGATGAGCTCCGCGCGGAGCACCGGCGCTGGCAGGAGAATCTGGAGAGCGGCCTGCATGCGGGACGATGGACCGTCGCGGAGCTTCTGCAGAGGCAGAACCATCTGAACCGGCTTCGGAGCGATCGCGAGACGCACGGGGCGCGGATCCTGACCCAGCGGCGCGCGATCGAGCTGGCCGAACGCGCTGCGGAGCAGACCGATGAGCGCCTGCGGGAAGTCGCCTCCGAAACCCTCGCGCACGAACGCCGGAAGGAAGCGTGGCTCGCGGAAGCGGCTCACGAGAAACAGCGAGCGGAACAGAAAGAGACCGACCAGATCGGGCAGGCAATCCACGAGCGCCGCCGCCGGCAAGACCGCTGATCCGCTTCGCCAGCCAGGTCCCGTGTCCGCTCACACCATGCTTGCGCCCCAGCCTCCCGGGCCGCACTCTGTGCTGCGTCTCGAACCCGGGTGGGAATGCATGGATCGTCTTGTGGCCTGGCAGCCATATCATTTCGAGGATGTCCCCTCGTAC